>JADZBW010000001.1 GCA_020851885.1 Fimbriimonadaceae bacterium
CTGGCCGATTTCAGGACCGCTGGATGCAAGGGACTCGTACTCGCCGGAACCAATGGCGAAGGCCCTTCGCTGAGCGCGGTCGAAAAACGCGATCTAATCCGCGCGGCCGTGCCAATCTTCCCGGACTTCGCCGTGATCTCGGGGATCGCGACGCCTTCGTTGGAAGAGGCGATATGGCTTTCTCAGCAGAGCCACAAAGCAGGAGCCGTCGCGGGTTTGGTGATGCCACCCGCCTACTTCCGGGAGGCCTCCCGCAATGGCATTATCCGGTGGTTTGAGAAGCTGATGGACGCCACCGACCTACCGATCCTGATCTACAACTTTCCCCAGCGGACTGGGATCACCTTGACTCCCGACACGATGTCCGCGCTGGCAAAGCACCCGCGGATGCTCGGGCTGAAGGACAGCAGCGGGGAGGAGTCCAACCTCACCGGCTATTCCCAGGCGCTTGAAGGCCAAGGCAAGCGCCTATTCGTCGGAAACGAGACTCTGCTCTGGAAGGCGCTGGATGCGGGCTGGACCGGAACCATCAGCGGAGCGGCAAACGTCTTGCCGACTTGGTTGGCAAAGGTTATGGAGGATTACTTGGCAGGCGAGCGTGAATCCGCCTCCGTCAAATTCCAACTGGCCCTCAAAGGGATCGAGGCCCTGCGAGGCGTTCCCCAGCCCGGGTTGAACAAGGCGATCCTCCATCGGCGGAGAATCCTGCCTCACCCGAGTCTGCGCCTGCCTTTGGAGGAGCCGGATGTCAGGCTGGCCGATGAGATTTTTGTGAAACTCACCGGCCTGTTGGTCTAGGCCGTCTGCTCGAAGGCTGGCTCCATTTGGATCACCTTTGGCTCGGAAGGAGGCTCTGATTCCGGCATCCTTGCCTCCCGGAACGCGCTATTCATCGGACCGATCAATCCGGCAAGGAACATCCCTATTCCCATGAAGAGGAACGTCGCCACCAGACCAAAGTGGTCCACCAGGTATCCCGCCATCACCATGCCGATCGGCATGATACCCATTCCAAGCATGGAGAACACCGAATTCACCCTGCCCCGATAGGAGTCGGGGACGCTCATCTGCATGTAGGCGTTGATCGGGATGTCGGCGATCGGCAGCACCAATCCGCATGCGAAGTTCCAGAGCACGTAGAGCCAGAACAACTCGCTGTAGGCCATGAAAGCGACAAACAAGCCAACGGCACCAAGGCCATAGGCAAAGGTGAGCGTCGGCCGTTTGATGTTCATCTTCCCAACGAACGGACTGACCAAGATCATTCCCGTGAAGAAGGAGAACTCAAACCAGGCCAGCGAAGACGGTTTTCCACCGAACCAAGCCTTGTTCGCGGCGACATGGACCACGAAGAACGGCGACAAGAACAGTCGGAAGACCACCAGCATGCCCGTAAGCACCAACAGATCCCGCCTTCCCGTCATGTACTTCCAACCGAGTTTGAAGTCCTCCAGTGGATGGACTTCATCCTCACCTTTGCGCTCAGGCACGATGCCCGGCAAGCGTCCAATGTAAAGGGCGGAGCCGAAGAAGCTGAGGGCGTTCAAGACGACGCAAGTTAGGAAGAACCAGCGTGGCGAATAGGCGAACAATGGGGCCATCACCGATGCCGAGAGTGCCAGCCCGATCAGGGGCATGAGGCTTTGCGTGGTCATGCTGAACGCGTTGGCTTCCAGGACCTTGGCGGTTGGCACCAAGTTCGGAATCGCGGCGCTCTTTGCCGGCAGAAAGAAACATCGGATCGTGCTGGTCACGAACGACATCACAAGCAGGAGCACGGCCGGCGGGCTCGCATCGAACAGTAGAACCGATCCAAAGAGGATCAAGGCGATACCGCTCGCGACGTCGCTCAACCACATGATGCGGCGGCGGTCGATCCGGTCGGCCAACACCCCCGCATAGGCGCTGAAGAGGAGGTATGGGATTGCTTCCAAGGCGCCAACCAGACCCACCATCTCGATGCGTCCCGTCAGTTTCTCCGCCATGAACATGAACGTGACGAAGTAGAAGGCGTCACCAAGCTGGGAGATCGACTGGCCCAGCCAGAGATCGCGGAACGACTTATGTTGAAGGATTTGGGGAAGCTTGAGGGGCACTGGTTCTCTCCTGTACGGCACGTGCGCATTTGGGAATAGCGCGAACGGTCGAAAGTCGGCATGGGCCGACGTTAACGGATGGTGAGAATCAGTCGCATAGCCTCAAAATTGTATCAGCAGGACGTTCGAGGTCCTGGGACCGGGCCAATTGCCGAGGTCGCTATTGGGTCCAGGCAGCATAGAATCGGTCTCTGGCCGCCCGGGCTCGTTCCGGCAGATTTTCTCCCCCCACCACGTTCAGATGCCCCATCTTGCGGCCAGGTTTCGCCTCCACCTTGCCATACCAATGCACATGGACTCCAGGGTCCGCAAGGGCGGATGCGGTCGCCTCCTTGAAGCACCTTGCGCCCGCTTGTCCGAGGAGGTTGGCCATGCACGTGGGGCGACCCTCCGGTGAACTCAGCGGGAATCCCATCACGAGTCGAACATGCTGCTCGAATTGCGAGATGCCGCCCCAATCGAGGGAGTAATGGCCAGTGTTGTGCGGTCGTGGCGCAAGTTCATTGATCGAGACCTCGCCTGAATCAAGCTCGAACATCTCGACCCCGAAAAGTCCCTTCCCTCCCACCGCTTCGATGGCGGCAATGGCGACATCGCTGGCGTCGATTCCGGAAGGAAATACAAGATCGCAGACATGATTCGTCTGGATGGTCTCCATGGTCGGGAAAGCTCCACGATCCCTGGGCGAGACAAAGACCATCGCTGCGAGTTCCCTCTTGAAGGGAACGAACTCCTCCGCCAGCCATCCACCAGGCTCCCATTCGGATCGCAACGCCTCAAGTTCCTCGACCGTCTTGACGAATCGAGTGCCCTTGCCGTCATAGCCGCCAAACCTGGCCTTGATCACCATCGGCAGCTTGATCTTTGCCACCGCAGATTCCACGCTGTCCAGCGCGATCGCATTTGGAGTCGGTACGCCAGAAAGCGCAAGCGCGACGCGTTGCTTCAGTTTGTCTTGGATAATCGACAAGGGATCGATGCCAGGCAGCAGGTTCGCCTCGGGAAAACCCGATCGATTCAAGCCTTCTCGGATGGAGTCCGCAGGGA
>JADZBW010000002.1 GCA_020851885.1 Fimbriimonadaceae bacterium
CGAATTGCTCAGTCGCTTGTCGACAATCTCTGCCAGCAGATCGCGGTAGTCGATCGTTGGCGCCAAGTCCTGATCCTCAAACAGTTGTCCATCCGCCAAGCCGGGCCAGTTGGCCAACACTCGCCCCCCGGCGACCTTTGGCCCCATGAGCAACATCGCATTGCCCGTGCCGTGGTCCGTTCCCATGGAAGCGTTCTCATTTGCCGTTCGCCCGAATTCAGACATGCAGACAACCAGGAAGTTGTTGAAACCGGCTCCAATCAGGTCCATGTAGAAGGCTCCCAAGGCATCCGCCAGCTCCGATAGATGCCCGGCGATGAAGCCACCATTGGCTCCCTCATCTGCATGGGTGTCCCACCCGCCGAGATCGAGGCCCACCACCTCCAGGCCAATTTGAGCGCGTAGCATGGCGGCGGTCGCCTTGAGGCCCTGAGCCGTCCCGTTGTCGGGGTAGCTGGCCCCACCAGCGGGGACGTAGTTCTGAAAGTCGATCGAATCGAGCAAAGCGATGGTCGCTTGAGTGTTCATTGCCGACGATTTGAGTGGTTCTGGCATCCTGGAATAGGCCGTACCAATCCATTGAGCCATTGCCGGAACCCAATCCCCAAACGCATCTCCGTAACCGTAGTCGTCCGGATTGGGAAGCGGCAACGTGTTCGGTCCACCCCGCAGCGATTGGATCAACCCCTGTTCCAGGGCGATTCCCCTCAAGGACGTATTTGGATTCAAGGGCGCCACGGTGGCGAGATGGCGACCAAGCCACCCCGTTGCGACCGACGCATCATTGGGTTTGCCAACCTCCATCCAACGCTGTGCGTCGAAGTGGGATCGAGTCCAGTTGTTGGGCACCGCTCCTGTCGCATGCACCATCAACAGGTTCTGATCTTGATAGGCTGGCATCAGCGGCTGCATCGTCGGGACAAATCCGAAAAACCCATCCAAGTCCAAAGCGGCGCCCGTCTGCCCGCTCGATGGACGGGGCACCGCCTGCGTTGGTCGACGACGGTAATAGTCGTTGTCCCCATGGGGAACGCAGAAGGTCAAACCATCGATTCCCCCCCGGAGGTAGAGCTGAATGATCACATCACGATTGGATCCACCCTGCCCGAGGGCTACCCGAGGCAGCCAAGTTGGAGCGACCGCAAGCAAAGTCCCGAGTCCCGCCGCTCCGCCTAGAAACGACCGTCGACTCAGCCTGTTGTACTCATTACATCCCTTTGTGTTCTTCATCTCAATACCATTGGAAGCTTGGGCTGGCCGCCGCTAAGCCGATCGCGGCGCGCTTGCGCCAAGAGGTCAATTGTCCGGCGTTGAGAAATGCCAGCAGGTCCGCTTTATCCTGTGGAAGCATCTCTCCTCCGAACATCACGGAGTCGATTCGATCGGCGACTTGAGCCGAAGTCGAGGCAGTGCCCATCACTAGCTTCAAGTCGACCTGCATGCCGCCAACCCAACCTGCCGCCAAATCGAAAGAGAATCGCCACCGAGGCAAAATGAACCCCGCCCAGTAGTCGACGGCATCTGGATATCCATTGGGAGGAGGCCAATCGAACGGCACTTGAGCCACGGTTTCCAAGTAGCCCCACCGCAGATGGTCGAAGTTCTGGAACTTTGGTTTGAGGGCACGGATAAGCGAAACGAACATATGAAGCGGGCGCTTATATTTCGCCGGAGCCGCCATCAGGTTGCTCTGTTTCAGAATCTCCCGAATCATCGACTTGATGTCGCCACCGGTATTCATATACACGTTGGCAACCGAATTCACGATGGAAACAGGCGGATCGTATCTCAGCAGCCAACGAGCCATCTTCCTTGCGATGAAGGCGGCGGTACTGGGATGGGCCACCAGGATCTTCAGCACGGTGTCCGCGTCGGTCTTGCCGCCACCAGCCGGGATACTGGTGCCGAGGACCGTCTTTGGCCCAAAATCATGGTAATCCGGCCGGAAGACGTACTTGCCGCGGTTCGGGTTCTTTTCTTCCCAATAGAAGCTCCAACCGGTGAAACACTTTGCAACCTCGAGAACGTCGTCTTGGGTGTAGCCCCCATTGACTCCGAGCGTGTGCAACTCCATCAATTCGCGCGCATAGTTCTGGTTGGGAGCCGCCTTGTCGCTTGGATCGTTATCGAGATACAGGAGCATCGCCGGACTACTGGAGACGGCACGAGCCAAGTCGGGGAATTTTCCCAATGCGTGCTTCCGAATCACGTCGCGATCATGCACCGACTGCAAGGCGCCGGGAACCTTGCCTCGCCATGTATTGAAGTGATCGGACCAGAACTCGACCATCCGCTGGTACAACTGCCGCCGCGAATAGATCGAGCGGTACAGAGTCGCATTGACAAGCTGCTCGGAGGTGATCCAATCATCCTCGAGGTTGTACAGGTAGGTGACGCCCTTGCTGAGCCTTGGGTATCGCTTGGCAACCTGCTTTTCGCTGACACTGTCATCGATCTTGGAATAGGCAAGTTGCCACTCCAGGTAACCGTTGTAGCCAAGTTTGGCAGCTTGCATCACGTGGTCGTCGCTGAGACCCATCGTCACGCGCCGGACCAACCTTCGCTCCGGGCTGAGCCAGTTGCCGGCCGGATCCACCGCCCCGCCCCCCTGGGCTTCCGATCGTTCGGCCAATAGGGCAAAGGCGGCGCCGATCGCCCCCGTCATCAAGACCCGACGAGACAGGCTTGGCCCCTGAGCGGGCCCGAGCTCTCCCTGTTCAACCATATGAAACTCCCCTTTTCGAGATCTGATGATCAACCAGTGCCCGAGAACGGCGGTCGGTGCAGACCGTATCGTTCTCGGGTTTCACGGACCCCCGTAATCTCTACAGGGGATTATCATCCAACTGAACCCTTGGAAGGAGAGCAAAATGCCATATAAACACATCTGTCCGCTAAAAAACGGACGCACTCTCGGCCGCTCAAATGAGGCGTGATAATCCCCTCGGGCCGTCGCCTGAGTGGGCTACCAGGTGGAGGTGGGAATGAAGCGTTCGACAGGATGAGTAGCTCTCGCAACGATTAGCGCATGGGTAGCTCAAGGGATGATGAGTCCGCCTGCACCCAATCAATTCAGAAGGGTGCGTTCTTTGGAAGCTAGTGGTCCGGGACCTTCCAAGCGGAGAATATGGGCAAGATGGAGGGCTTCCACCTCATCGGCGATGACCCGCTTAAGTAGAAGTGCATCGCCCACTGGTTCGATTCCCGCATGCCCGGTGTCATGGTAATGGGCGCCCATCATTCAAGGGAATTTCAAGAAAGTCGGTTAACGATAACCCGACGGCACGTCTAAAGGTTTGAATGATGCTCCCGAACATGGGTTTGGGAGCACAATAACCTACGCATGGACGAACACACTCCTGAAATCACGCCCGTCTCTATCGGTCAGCCGATCGACGAGTACATCAAAAAGGGGCCAACGACGACTTTGATTCTGGCGATTGTCGGCTCTCTGATCGTCGGCGCGGGTGGCGTATTGGCGGCCTTCTATTTCGCTCCCGAGTGGTTCGTCACGCCAAAGACCGTCCAGCAGATCACGAATCCAAACGTCACGCCATCGCTCGACAAGCCCGCTGGAAATGCCGCCGCGCTGTATACGCCGGACAAAGGAACTCCGGAGCCTGGCCTTACCTCGGCCCCCCAAACGAACCCCACGACGACCGAGCCGGGTACCACGCCGCCGGCCGAGCCGTCGAAAACGAGCGAAATCCAACCTCAGCCGGTGCCGGGAAACTGGAAACCTGGCGACCCGCCCCCGGTGACAGGTCCCATCACCCCCGGAGGACTTGCCACCTCACCCGTTTCTCCACCGGTGCCGGGTGATCTCTCGACGCAAACGGACAAGCCGGAGGGCAATCTCGTGTCCGCCCGATCTTCTGGCGGGGATGTGGAAGTGGAAGGTCAAGAGATCGTGAAAGCCCTTCGAAGTGCTGGCGCATCGGTCCGGTCCTCACCCCATTTCAGCCTATCTGGCAGCATGGTTGGTTATCAGGTTATGGCCACCGTTCCCGCCAAGAGCCTTCCCGCGACACTTGAAAAACTCAAAACCGCCGGCGTGCGCATCTCCGACGAATGGAAGGGTCCAATCGACGAGCGACGGTCCATCGTGTCCGGGATGATCTCGAGCCGAATCTCGAGCTTGCGTAGCCTCGAATCTGCCCTAAAAGAGAAGTATGAGGACGACGCGGTCGAGATTGTCACCGTTCGGGAGGAGATCGAGAACCTGGAAAAGGCGCTGAGCCTCTCACGTAACGCGTCCTCGCCGGGAATCGCGATCATTGTTGTCGCGGTCGGCGCCCTCTAGTTAGCCGACCTCCTGCCATACTTGGCTCATGGCTGAGTTGCTCCATACGGCCCTCAAAGGGTTGCCCCCGCCTCGAGTCGGCAAGGTTCGTGAGGTTTACGATCTAGGCCGGGAACTCCTCATTATCGCCACCGACCGGATCTCCGCATTTGACGTCGTCATGAGCAACGGCATTCCCGACAAGGGCCGCATTCTGACGCAGATGAGCGCGTTCTGGTTCGAGTTCCTGAGGGGCGTGTGCCCAAATCACGTGATCACCTTCGATGACGCCCAGGTTCAAGCAAGACTCTCCGAGTCCCATCCCGAACTGGCGGGGCGCTCGATGATCGCGAAGAAGGCCAAGCCGCTCACGATCGAGTGCGTCGCCCGCGGATACTTAGCCGGATCGCTGTACAAGGAGTACCGTCGAAGCGGTCCCAGTATCCACGGGTTGAACCTGCCCATGGGCCTGATCGATAGTTCCAAGCTTCCTGAACCGATCTTCACCCCCGCAACCAAGGCCACCGAAGGCCATGACGAGAACATCTCTTTCACCTCCGCTGCCGACCGCGTCGGCAAAGAAACGGCAAACCTTGTCCAGCAATGGACGCTCGAGCTCTACCAAAGAGCCGCCAATCACGCCGCAACCAAAGGCATCATCCTCGCCGATACCAAGTTCGAATTTGGCGAAACCGCCGATGGAATCATCCTGATCGACGAAGTCCTGACTCCCGACTCGTCGCGCTACTGGGATGCGGCCAACTACGAACCGGGCCACGCGCAGCCAAGCTATGACAAACAGTATGTGCGCGACTTTTTGGAAACCCTTGCCTGGAACAAGCAACCCCCCGGGCCCGTCCTCCCGCCCGAGGTCGTGGCAAATACAAGATCGAAGTACGTTCAGGCTTTCGAGCTGATGACGGGAACACAGTTCGAGGCTTAGCTTGTACTGGCTCTACAACATCCTCATCCTGATCACAAGCCCATTTTGGGCAGTCTGGATGTGGCTGCGCACCAACCGACGCAAGGAAAAGCCCAACTGGCAGGAGCGCTTTGGCAACCTCCCCATCCGACCGCATAAAGATGCAAAACGAATCTGGTTCCACGCCGTTTCGGTTGGAGAAGTGGTCGCATCGATGCCCATCCTCCGAGAACTGAAGGCCACCCTTCCCGATCATGAGATCATCCTGAGCGTTACCACCAGCAGCGGTCACCAGACCGCCCGGGAAAAGGCCGCCAATCTCTACGATCACCTTGTCTACTTCCCCATCGACGTCGCCCGTTTTCAACTTGCCGCCATGCAGCGGGTGAAACCAAAGGTCGTGGCCGTAATGGAGACCGAACTCTGGTTCAACTTTCTTTGGGCGGCCAAGGTGTTCGACGCCCGAACGCTGCTCATCAATGGACGAATCAGCGACCGTTCGTTTCCCCGCTCCCAAAAGGTCGCCTTCTTTTACCGGGCGCTTCTCAAGTTCGTGGATCGGTGCCTCATGCAAACCCCATCCGATGCCGAAAGGATTAGTGCGCTCGGCGGACAGAACGTGGAAGTCTTCGGAAACGCGAAGTTCGACCAGGCCGCCGAAGGACTCGACGCCGATCCCGCATATTGGCGCAAGGAACTTGGGCTCGACCCAAAGAAGCTGACGATTGTGATTGGCTCGACGAGGGGAGAAGAAGAAGCAAGATTCGTCCTCAGCGCCCTAACCGAGATCGGCATGGAGGAGATCCAGGTCATTCATGCGCCAAGGCACCTGGAGACCGTCCCGGATTTGGTGAAGGACATCGACAAGTGTTTCGATTCGCCGGCCCTTCGATCAAAGAAGGAAACGGGCAGCTACCTGGTTCTGGATAGCTATGGCGAGTTGGGCAAGGTGTACTCGGTGGCGGATATCGTCGTTATCGGTGGCGGATTCAGCAATCTTGGAGGGCAGAATCTAATCCAACCTCTCGCCCATGGCAAGCCCGTTCTTCATGGGCCGCATATGCAGAATTTCCGGGATGCCAGCGAAGCTGCGGCCAAAGTTGGAGCCACTCAAGTGTGCCCCACGCCCAGCGAATTGGCCGCCGCGATCCGGACGCTGATGGCCGACCCCCAAAAACGGGAGACCATGGGCAAGGCCGCCGCCAGTCTTATCCAAACCGGCCTCGGGGCAAGCAAGCGATATGCGGAAGCCATCGCCAAAGAAGCGTTACGCTGAACCCGCTTCGCGCGTATCCTAATGCATGCTTTCGGTTCTCGGCGCGCTCGTACTGCTGCAATTGCAGCCCCAGGATGTAAGGCTTTCCAAGGCCTACCGGTATGAGAAATCGGGCTGGATCTATGCTCACCTCGAAGGGAAGCCTCGAAGCATCGGATACCAATACGGATACCTCTTGGCACCCGAAATCGACGACGCCCACAAGGCACTCAAAGCCACCGAACTCAGCAGCAGCGATTGGAACTGGTACCGCACCGAAACAAAGCGCCTTTTCTGGGAGAAGCTGGATGCCGAATACCAGCAAGAGCTAGAAGGGATGGCGGAGGGCCTCCAAGCCAAAGGTTACAAGTACGACGTATGGGATGTCCTCGCCTTCAACGCCCACATCGAGATCGATGGCTATTACATGCCTTGGCTGAAGTCGAAGAGTACCGGCCGGCGCGAAACCGGGGCGAAGGACTCCTGCAGCGCGTTCGTCGCCACTGGCCGATTCACAAGCGACGGCAAGATCGTCATGGGCCACAACCTCTGGTGGAGCTATGTGATGGGCCAACGGTTCAACGCCATGCTCGACATTAAGCCCGAGAAGGGAAACCGCATCATGATGGATGCTCTCACTGGCCTCATCCACAGTGGCAGCGACTTCGCCATCAACTCCGCCGGCATGATGCTCTGTGAAACCACCATCAGCGATTTCTCGGGCTTCGATCCGAATGGCATCCCCGAGTTTCAACGCATGCGCAAGGCAATCCAGTACGGAAACAACCTGGACGACATGGTCCGCATCTTTAAGGAAGGCAACAACGGTGGCTACGCGAATACCTGGCTCATGGCCGATGGCAAATCCAACGAAATTGGCAAACTCGAGTTGGGGCTGAAAAACGTCAACTTCACCCGCTCAAAAGACGGGTTCTTCGTAGGGGCGAACTTCCCCGAAGATCCCAAGCTCATCAAGGAAGAAGTTGCCTACTTCAGCCCCGATCCTCTCCGAAATGGTTGTATGCGCCGACGCCAACGATGGATCAGCCTCATTGAGTCCAACCAAGGCACCATCGACGCCGCGAAAGCGCAGACCTTCCTCGCCGATACGTACGACGAGGTCCTCAAACGAAAGGGAGCCTCCGATTCAACCCTCTGCGGCAGGTCCGATCGAATGGGCATGCTTCACGGCGCGACCAGCACTCGCGTCGCAACCACCGAATCGGTCAAGACGATGAGCCTCTGGGCCAAAATGGGATTCAGCGATGGTTCGCAGTTGATCGCCGCCGACTACTTCAAGCAGTTCCCAGACCAACGCGCAACCTATGGTCCGTTCCTGAAGGACATCAAACCCCAGCCCTGGGTGACCTTCACCGCCAAATAGACTTCATCACCCAACGCCGCTTACCGATCGACGTAAAGCGTAAGACGTAAACCGTAAATCGTAATCCGAAAGCCGAACACCGAGAACCAAACCCCAATGCCCCAACGCCCGCCGCCGACTCCGGTATCCTAAAACTCACGACTCCTGCGGCGACGCGTGCGAAACGGCACGCGACTTGCGTCTTAGGAATTAAGAGCCACACGGAGGGTCCCCATGGAAAAGAAATCCAAAGCAGATATCAAGAAGATGATCGCCGAGCTTCACCAAAAGCCCAATGGCGAAGCCAAGCCCAAGCAGGCGGCCGCGGGTCAAGCCAATGCCGGAAAAGGCAGCAGCGGTGGCCAGAAGAGCAAAACCTACCGCCCCAAGATCTAACCGTGGCATGGACTTCCCGTCCATGCTCCCCAGACCATTGACTGCCCGTCCCGAAAATGCTCTTCATCAGCAAGCCTTTTGCCCGGAAAATTTCGCGGGACGGGCAGGTCAAAACGGAATCGTGGTATCGTTGCCAACATGTCAGCGGACACTCTAGAGCGAGTCAGAAAGGTCACCGTCGAAGAATTGGGAGTTAAGGAAGAGGAAGTCGTCGAATCGGCCTCCTTCACAGAGGATCTGGGTGCGGACTCTCTCGACGTCGTCGAGCTCGTCATGGCCTTCGAGGATGAGTTCGGAATCGATATTCCGGACGATGAAGTGGGCGAGATCAAGACCGTCGGCGATGCCGTCACCTACATTTCGAAAAAGAAACCTGCATGAGTGATCGGCCCGTTCCATCCGGACGGGTCGCGATAACCGGCGTCGGCGCAGTAACGCCGCTGGGGACAGGGGTCGACAAGTTTTGGTCCCGAATCCTGGCTGGTGAAAGCGCGGTCGAACGAATCACGCTCCTCGATCCTTCCGAATACTCCACCCAAATTGCGGCTGAAGTCAAAGACTTCGTGGCCGAGGATTGGTTGGACAAGAAGGAGGCGCGTCGGATCGACCGCTTCATCGCCTTCGCCGCCGCCGCCGCGCAGATGGCGATCCAGGATTCGGGCATCCAGCTGACCGATGAACTCCGAGAGGAATTCGGCGTGCTCATCGGTTCCGGCATCGGTGGCCTAACCTTCCTTGGCGAACAGCATCGCCGCCAAATCGAAGGGGGGCCCAGCAAAGTCTCGCCATTCCTTGTGCCTTACATGATCCCCGACATGGCTTCCGGCTATGTGTCGATCCTGCATCGCCTCAAAGGCCCGAACACGTGCGTGGTCACGGCCTGTGCCACCGGAGCGAACGCCATCGGTGACGCCTATCACATTATCAAACGTGGCGACGCCATTTGCATGCTTGCCGGCGGTTCTGAGGCTCCGATCAATGAGCTTGGCCTCGGCGGCTTCTGCTCGGCCCGGGCGATGACGACCCGCAACGACGAACCCCACCGAGCCTCACGTCCGTTCGACAAGGATCGGGACGGATTCGTGATCGGAGAAGGATCGGCGGTCTTCGTGATGGAGGACTACGACTTCGCCAAGAAGCGCGGGGCTAAAATCTATGGCGAAGTGGTCGGATATGGCATGGCGGGAGATGCCTATCACATCACTCAGCCAGACCCCGAGGCGGACGGCGCCTACCGAGCTTCCCGTATGGCCCTGCGAACTGCCGGGATCAGGCCGGAAGAGATCGGCTATATCAACGCCCATGGCACATCGACCTATTACAACGACAAGGGCGAGACCCAGGCGATCAAACGCGCCTTCGGCGACCAGGCCTACAAGATCCCGGTCAGCTCCACCAAGTCCATGATTGGCCACACGTTGGGAGCCGCCGGCGCGATCGAAGCGCTTATCTGCATTCTCGCGATGCGAGACGGCAAGTTGCCGCCGACGATCAACTATGAAACCCCGGATCCCGAATGCGATCTGGATTACATCCCGAACGTCGCGCGAGACGCGCAGGTTTCGCTTTCGATGTCCAATTCCTACGGATTTGGCGGCCACAACGTCTCGTTGATCCTGAAGCGGGGCGAATAAGCTCCTTCTGGACTCGGGCAGCGTCTCTATGGTTACATGCACGGCGAACTCGATACGCTGATCGATTCCTTTCTCGATAACTTGGCCGCCAAGCGGTCGCCTGAGACCGTGCACGCCTACCGAGCGGACCTTCGCCAACTCTCTCAGCACTTGGAGGGCGAGTTGAGTCTCGAACCCAACGCCCTGAGGGGCTACCTGCGGACCTATGCCCTCAACG
>JADZBW010000003.1 GCA_020851885.1 Fimbriimonadaceae bacterium
ACCCGCGAGCTCTTGGCCCCCTCATCTTCTGCTCGATCGTCACGGTGGTCTCCATCGTTTGGACCATCTACTACACGAAGATGGGCGGAATCGAAGGGATCCTGCGTAATTTGCGCTAATTGTCGATACAGCGAATATTCCCGACGTTGATGTGGCCCCATCCGCCCTTCTCGTTGTCGACGATTCGGATCTGAACCCTCTGGCCGCGAAGTTTCGCAACGTCCCAAACGACTTCGTCCATGGTCTCGCTGTTAACGCCTCGCGCGATTGCTTGTCTCTTGCCGTTTTCATCGAGCAGTTCAACGTAGACTCCGTCACCCGATCCAGCTCCGACCTTCAAGCGGATCTTGGGCTTAGTCACCGTGAAACGGGGGCTCAAGGCCGTTCCCGTTAACTCATCATCGAAGGCGCCCCGTCCGTCTTCACAGGTTCCAATGAAGGGAAGTCCGTCGTTGTTCCAATTGAATCGTCGCGGGTTCTTGACCGGCCACCGCAAGAAATCGCCTTCAAAAGTCCAGCCTGGCATCCGCCATTCCTTCATATCGAATGTCGGATCGACCAAGTTGCGCTCGATTTGAGTGGGAAGCTCCGCATAGCCTCCATCGACGACGACCTTGCCGCTTCCAACCGAATAGTTGGCACCGTACTTGTCGAGGAGCCAAGCCATGCTTGTCAGTCCAGACATCTCTCCCCAGTCCGGTCCGGTTCGGCCCGCCTGGCCATCGCCACCGCCATGGCAGTCGTTTTCAGGCTGAAGTCCAAGTGGGTAGTTCGGATTGGGATAGATCCCCAGCTTCTCATGAAGAGGGTGATTGATAAGGGCCATGGATGCCCGGGCCGCCGCCACTCCCCGTTCAAAATAGTCTTGACGCCCCATTGCAGCGCCAAAATCGGCCAACGTATCGCCAAATTGGGCCTGCCGCGCGTCGTTGTATTCGCCGTCGGAGTTCTGGACGCCAAAACCACCGTAAGTGTAGGCCGTCTTCCGATAGCTGATCGGCCAAACGTTTTGGTAGAGCGCCATCGTGTCGAGGGCCATGAGCGAAGACTTCCTAAATCGAGCCGCCGCCGCAGAATCGTTCGTAAGCTTCGAGGCCGCCATCAGGGCTTCGGCGGCCCAATGCATGGAAAGGGTGTTCTGCGGAGCCTGCATCGTGTGCGGATCGCGCATCTTCTCGTGATTTTGCTGCCCATCCCGCTGGAAGCAGGCTTTCGGCGAACAGGAGAAGAAGGTCTCGAAGTCGTACCAGTATTGCCCGTCGACAACGTTGCCTTCCAGAAACCGGGCGCCATTGAGGACTGCGCCCCGAACGCCGCTGGCTTCCGCAAAGTTGCCAGGCTGCCCTCCCCCAGAACTTCGAGGCACGCGGTTGATCGCCTCCGCCAAGTACCAAATTGGCAGGGCGCTCTGAGCGCTGTGATCGAGAACCGGCACGACCTTCAACTCCTTGTCCAACCATGTGGGGAACGAACCATCCGAGTTCTGCTTGGAGACTATTAGGTTCGCCATCTCACGGCATTGCTTCAAGATCTCCTCTCGGCGTGGGCAGTCGGCAAACTCCAGCCATCGGAGCATCCAAATCCCCTTCCAAGCCATGTTCGTCAAGTCGTAATAGCATTTGGGGTCCGGAGTAATGAGGCTTCCTTTCCACGACTTCTTATGCGAGTCATAGGTTGTCGGAACCGCCCCCCGATCCATGGGCGCGGCCAGGGCCAGGTTCAGCATCTTGGTCGATTTCTCGACCCAGTCCGGGATATTGAGCTTCTTGCCCCACCATCGCAGGCCCCATGCGGATCGAAGTTGGTTGAACCAGGGCTGCCAACTCACCCAGCCTCCCTCACGTCCCCAACCGCTTGGCAGTCCACCACAGACCTGCCCGTCGATCGTGGTTTCAAACCACCCACCCGTCTCCTTTTCATTAAACGCCGCCGGATAGCAAACCCTCGCATACTCCTCGAACGGCATCGCCTGAGGAAGAATCTTGTCGAGATACTTGTGCCCATAGCGCTGCCATTGATATTCGACCGCCCTCCGATAACCTGCAAACGCCTCCGCTTTGGCATCCAGGAGGATCTCATGGGCGAAGAGCAGTTGCGGGGGGGCGGGCTTGGTCATCGACTTTTCGTTGGCGAATTAGACATGCCCAACCAACTTCTGATCGGCAAACCCGTAGGACATCAGGGGGGCATCGGCAATCCCACTTGCACAATCCAGATCGAGGATCGTCGGAATATAGCGGTTCTCTTTGAGCACATCCAATTCGGGCATGATCGAGGCTGCCAACTCGCCCTTTTGGACGGTCACGACCGGCGAGCGAAAGAAATGATCGCCAATCACTCCGTCTTTTCGTGGCCGGATCGCTGGCGCGAAAGTGGCATCTGGTTTCTTGTAGGACCTCATTGCCTTGCCGTCGGGAGCAAAGGCGTAGGTATCCAGTAGATAGCGAATGACGGGGTTTTCTTTGGTGAATCGACAGTCGACGACCACTTTCACGAGGCCTCCCGTCTTTGGAACCTGGATGCGCTTTTCGATGGTGTAGCCGTCCCCGATCGCCTTCATGACGATGCCGTCATCGGTTGCCGCCGCTTCACTGAATCCAAAAGAGGGAGTTGCGTCGAACAATCCATCCGATCCGGACTGCAGCAGGGGCGAGGTCTTGGTGACGCTTCGTTCCGGTAAGCCTTTCAGAGTGGGAGCGGCCAAGATGAGGCGCATCCTGTTTCCGGTGTCTTTGGCGTAATAGGTATCGGCCAAGGATCCATCGATGCCGCGAACAATCCGAATGCCGGAGTCGGCGCCAAAGAATTCGGGAAGTTCGGCGGATGGGACCGTAAACGCCAAGAGCAATCCAATCATGGATTGCTCTTTCGCGGTGCTTGCAGTGGTTTCCTGCTAGGAAGGGTTTTTCGACATGACCAAGGTTCCGGGCATGTCGGCCTCCGTCGAGACGACGGACATCGATGTCCCGGAAGCATCCACGTCGAAGTCCATCGTGTTCTTGCCCCCGAAACCGAATTTTTCTCCTGCTTTTAGCTTGGGAGTCAACGCCAGCTTGTTGCCATTCAGAGCCCAAGTGCCGTTGATGGGGAAGAGCAGTTTCATGTCGAACGTCTTATCGGCCTTGATATCGATCGTGATGGTGCTCAACATGCCCATCATGATCTTCCTGTCGTCCGCAGTTTTTACTTTGTCGCCACCCATCTGAGTCTTTACGGTATCCACTTTCCAGAAACCGACAACCTTCTTTTCCAGGCCCCCGCCGCAACCGGCAAGCACAAAAACAGCGAGGATGACTCCAGCAAATCCTTTCATAGTTGCTATTGGGACGGATGGATTTGGATTTGCGATTTCATTTCCCGGCAAATAGACTTAGAATAGGGCTTAGTTATGAAAAGGCACTTCTTTACACTAGCCTTGTCGTTGGCGGTGGTGGCGGTCCAGGCTCAAAGCGATCCCGCTGTCGTCCAGAAGATCATCGACGAGGGTAAGAACCGCAATCAGGTGATGGCAACCCTCAAAGAGCTCACCGATAAGTTTGGGCCCAGGCTGACCAGCTCCACCAATCTCGAACGAGCGCAGCATTGGGCGATGGACCAGTTCCGGAAGTACGGCTGCACGAACGTCCA
>JADZBW010000004.1 GCA_020851885.1 Fimbriimonadaceae bacterium
ATCTTCTGCGATTCGGCGATCAGTCGGCCATCGGTTTCGATGAGGGCAACACTGGTCTGGGGACTCGAAGTCGAAAAAGCGACGATCACGGAATCTGATCAACCGTTGTTAAGTTCAGCAGGCTTTCTACGAGCTTTCGTTCCGCTCCGATCTTCGAGGGATTGGCGCTTCGAAAGGCGATCACGACATAGAAATCGCCATTGACGACTACGGCATCGCAGGAAAAGAGATCGCCTTTTGCATCGATGCCAGTTCGCCATACGCTCGACACGTTGGCACCCGCTCGATTCTTTGCCGGTGTGGCTTCATCGCGCTTGGTCACTTTCTGGAAATCGGCAAGCGTCTTGCTCGATGCGGTCATCAAGGCTCGCTGCCACGGGTCTGAGTCCAAACTTGAAGCGAGGGTGACTTGGATCGTCGACGTCAAGTCGGTATGGGAAAGGAGGATGGTCCCATCTTCCTGCACCTTGCCGGACCATTCGCCTGGAATACGCAGTTCGATCTTTCGACCGGAAACCGTAGTTGAAATGGCGATCGGTGGCTTCGTGATTTTGAACTCGCCGTCGAGCGACTTGGGAGCTTTGACCACCGGGGGCGGCAGTTCGGTCGTCTTTGGCGCTTTTGGATCGGGTTTGAGGGTGGGATCCTCGGGGAGCCATGCCCGGCCGGTTCGAATGGTGTTCATGGTCTCTCGCCATACGAATTCAGCCTTGTCGTAATCGTCGGGCGCAGCGGTCAGGCGGAACATCAATTTCTTAGGGGTGCGGCTGTAAATCAAGCCGGTCAAGAGGATGTGGGGACCTTCCTTGTCGGAGTAGCTGACCTTGGTCATTAGCATGGGCACTCCGAGGAATTCTTCTTCCCATTGCCGCATGATGTCTCGCTTCATGCGATCGTTGATCCCCTTTTGCGAGAGCTGCCAGATTTCCTTTTCTGAGTTGAAAGGAATATTGAACAGCTCGAGGAGGGCTTTCTGGGAGGAGCCTTCGATCGGGACCAAGACCCGGATGTCATTGCTCTTTTTGATGGTGGAGACTTGCCAAGCCTTGGGATGGTTCATCGCCAAGCCGAGGTCGGCCATTTCGAGAACCGATTGGTCTGAATTCTGAGCAAACGAGCTGCTGGCGAGCGCCAAGAGCGAGACCGAAACAAACGAAAAAAGCAATCTCTTCATAGCTGTGCGGGCCCCATTGCCAGGACTTGTAAATTATGGACGATCCTCAAGGGGAAGCAGAATCACAAACTTCGCCCCTAGGCCAGGTTCCCCAGATTCAAAGACTTCGCCACCGTGCGCATCCACGATTCCTTTGACGATCGAGAGGCCCAGCCCCATGCCTTTCACTCGCTGACTGAAGAAGGGTTGAAAGATTGTGGACTTGGCCTGATGATCCACCCCCGGCCCGGAGTCTTGTATTTCAATTTCGGCGAACTTGGGAATGTGGCTCGCCCGGGTGCTGAAGTGGGCATCGCGTCCAACGGCCCGGGTCGAGATCGACATGTCTCCTTCGTCGATGTAGTTGAAGGAGTTCTCAATGAGCTCGCTGATGGCGCGACGGAGTTTCTTCCCATCGACGAGGACGTCGGGAAGATTTGGGTCCAGGTTCAGGTGGAGGGTGACCTTGGACATCCTCGGAAAGACCTCATCGGCCGTTTCCTTGATCAGGCCGTTTAGGTCGGTCTTGTCCCGAGTAACTTGAGTTGCAGTTAGGAAGTCTCTGAAGTCTTGGAGGATCTCTTCGATTCGCGTGACGTTGGTGGATAGGCTCTGCTGAAGCGCCCTGATATCCTTGATGCTAGGCTCGCGCTCCGCCAACAGGTGATGAAGTTCGTTGATGTCGCCTTTGAGCGCAAAGACGCGATTGCCAATCATGTGACTGCTCTTGGCGCTCAGTTCGCCCCAAGCGATCATCCGCTCGGATCTCACGATCCGCTCCATGTTCCGCAGATTCTCTAGGCCGCTCGCCACCTGTTCCGCGATGGCGGAGAGGATTCGAATATCGGATTCGGTGAATCGGTTGTCGAGATAGGGGTTGTCGCTCTTTCGTCGCAGAACGCGAATCGCTCCAATCGATCGATTTCGAAAGACGATCGGCACCGCCAAAAAGCTGGCAATCTCGTCACCGGGGATTTCCAGGTATTTGCCCCTCCACCGAGGATCGGATTGCGGTTCATCGAGCAGAATCGATTGACCGGTATCGCAGACCCAACCGGTGAAGCCCTCGCCTCGCTCATAGGCCAATTCACCGATTTGGCGTTTCAACGATCCTGAAGAGCCCCGCAGTACGAAGGTGTCGCTGATCGGCTCGTGAAGGAATAACGAGCAGGCCTGGAACCGTAGTACATCCTCGGCAACATGGATCACGCGATCGATGAGCGATTCTTCGGTCAAGGAGTTATCGAGAGCTTGGCCCACTTCGACCAGGGCTTCCTCGCGCTCGTACAAGTCCTCACGTTCCAACACGATTGAAATCAGGCTGGAGAGCGCCTCGCAGATGTTCTTCTCCCGCTCGCCAAAAGCATCGATCCGATCCGATTCGATGTTGAGCACGGCACGGATCCGTCCATAGGGATCCCAAACCGGCATCGCAATCTCGCTGATCGTGCTTGAGAACAACTTGCGATAGAGGGGTTCGGTTTCCACGTTGCCAGTGCGGACGGGCTTTCCCGTTGCCGCGACATAGGCGATGATCCCTTGGCCCTCCATCTGATCGACGTTCAGTTTCCGATTTCTCGCCTTCGTCTCATACTCCTCGCCTGCTCCATGAAGGACTTCCAAGTGTCCCTTTTCTTCATCGAGTACAGCGATCATCGCGTGTCGGCTGAACGTCAGGTCGAGGGCGGCTTCGGCAATGATGTCGAGAGCGGGCCTGGCACCCCTTTCTCCCGCAACGGCGGAGAGGACCTGCGGCAGGCTGCGAAACGTCGGCATAGTAAGAGTTTAGATGAAGCTGAGGTCGGGCTAGTAAACTTGGTCCCATGCAAGGCTATTGGATGGAGCGGGAAATCCGGGAACAGCCCGAAGTTCTGGGTCGTTCTGCAGAACCGTACTTCACCCAACTCGACGAGCTATTTGCGGGAAAGAAATTCGAGATGGTTCTATTGGCGGCTCGTGGCACGTCCGACCACGCGGCGCTCTATGCCCGGTACCTGATCGAGATCCACTTGGGTATACCGGTGAGCTTGGCCGCGCCCTCGGTGTTGACCCGTTATGGCACGCGTGTTCGCTATTCCAATGCATTGGCGATCGGCATTTCGCAGAGTGGGTCGGCTCCCGATGTTTCGGAAATGATCGCAATGATGCGCGAAGAAGGCCATACGACTTTGGCGATTACCAACACGGAGGGTTCCCGGCTCAGCAATGAGGCTGACCATACGCTGCTTCTTGGTGCCGGCGTAGAGCAATCGGTCGCCGCTACGAAAACCTACACTTCCACCCTGCTCGCAATCTATCAGCTTGTTCGGGCCCTGGGCGGGGATCTCCCCAGCCCTGACGCTCAACTTCCCGAAGATCGGTGGGTCCAGAGTTCGCTGGAAGCCGCATCAGAATCCTGTGGGCCACTCTTGCGATCCAATCCCTCCTTTGCCCTTGCGCGGGGTTACTCGTTCTGCACGGCCCAGGAGACGGCGCTGAAGCTGATGGAGTGTGCGCTGCTGCCGTGCAAAGCGTATTCAACCGCAGACTTCGAGCATGGGCCAAAGGCATTGGCCGGGCATGGTAGCGCGGCGATCGTATACGGTGAAACGGCGAGCGGGCTCGCTGAACAGGGGTGCCGAATTCTGCAGGCGCCGCAGGCCCCAGCGCCTTATGAACTCAAGCCGATCTGGGAAATCATCTTTGGCCAGTGGCTTGCTTTGTCGGCGGCCCGGGCGCTCGGGCTCGACCCGGACCACCCTGAGCATATTCGAAAGGTAACGGAAACTCTGTAGTTGCCAAAAAGATAAACTCGGATGATGCGCTGGCTGATCGCAGTGTGTTTGATCTTCGGATTTGGCTGCCACGGAGGTGGTTACGATCAATCGCTGATGGCGAAGCTGACGGCGAAAGAGCAGGGCATCGTTGGGAAGTACCTGCTGGAGACGTCTTTTCAGGGGACCGAAAACAACGAACTGAAATCGTTCGCTGAAGCAATGCAGGCACTCGGGGGAGAGACGACGATCGAGTGCTTCCCCGACAAGTCCTTCTTGATGGTCGTATCCCAGGTCGTGGTCGAGGGCAAGTGGGTCGTCGACGGGATGTTCGTCAGACTCAGCATCAAGTCCGTTGGGGGCAAGAATCCCGGCGAGATTGGCCGGGCCAAGGACCGGGCGCGGGGCATTAGCGGATTCGATTTGAACAACCCGCAACGCAGCGAGTTTCTGCAGGACTTCATGAATACCATGGCTTTGGAACGAGCCGAGAGCCTTCGGAACCTGAGAATTGGAGTCGATGGCCACTCGCTCTACAGTTCAGAGGGCACTTCAAATGACCTGTTTGGCGCGACGGTAAGCACCTTCAAGCCGATTGCTGACAAGTGATGAGTAGGTAACTTAAGGGACCGTGAAGCCCGGAATCGCCTTGGCAATGATCGTGCGCAACGACGCCGCCCGGATCGAGCGTTGCTTGAGATCGGTAAAGGCCGTTGTCGAGGAGATGATTCTGGTCGATACCGGGTCCACGGATGGAACGCAAGACCTGGCGCGCGGTCTTGGGGCAAGGGTTGTCGAGAAGGACTGGCCCGATGACTTTGCCGAGGCTCTCAATTGGGCCTATGATTTGGTCACCCATGAGTGGACCTTGCGCTTGGACTCTGACGAGTGGCTTCTCCCCGATTCAATCCCCATCCTTCGGTCCCTGACCGCTCGGGATGACATCTTCGCAGCGACGATCATTCGCGAGGATTACGTTTCCGATGGTCGATTCACCGAAACCCAGGCGCTGAGGCTGTGGAGGACCGATCCGGAAATGCGGATGATCGGGCTCGTTCACGAGCAATTTCCGAATCAGGTGCTCGATCGGGTTTCGCGCGGTCGGATGCTGGCTGATTCGCAGATCCGGCTTGGGCATGACGGCTACACGGAAGAGGCCATGCCGGCCAAGCATCGGCGCAATCTGGCATTGGTGGAGAAGGAGCTCTCGATCCGTCCTGGGAACATCTACTATGAGTCCGAGCGGGTTCGCATTCTGTATCTGCTGAATGACCCTCGGGCCGATGCAGAAAACAACCGCCTGTTGGAGAAGCTGTTGGAGTTTCGACACCTGGACCAGCCACCAAGCGCAATGGTGACGGGGCCGCTGACCTTGGCGCTAGACCGGCTTCCCGAATCCCGTCTGGGAGACCAATTGACGACGGACATTTTGCGCCTTGCCCGAGGTTGGTGCCATCGTGATCCTGCCGTGACCTATGCGGCGGCCAAGACCTTTATTCGTCGCAAGGACTTGCGATCTGCGCTCGATGCGCTACTGGATCTCGAGCACATGTCTCAGACTGGCGACTACCAGCGAAGCGGTTTCAATCACCCCTCCATGCTGGAGGAAGCCCTTTGGCATAACCTCGCTTTGGTGGCCCATCAATTGGGCAGGAAAGAGGTTGCAGCCCGAAATTACGAGCGGTTGCTCCGTCAGAATCCCAACAACGCGGTCGCCCGGCAGAACATGGCGCTTTTGTTAAAGGGCTGAGCCGGAGTTTGGCACCGCAAAATTGCCTATCTTTTCCCGCTAGGGCGTTGGGATTTTCCTTGGATATGGAATGAACCGACTAGGTGACTTTGCCATGAATACCCCTTGGAAGATATCTATCGCTGCCCTCGTGCTCGTTTCTGCCGGCCTACCCGCATTCGCGTTCCAGGGCGGCCTGCCAGCTCCGAAATCGCCCGATCAAATGAAACGCGATCGGAAGATCGATGCGGCAGCGATGACCCCGTACGTCACCAAACACCAGGCCGACGTCTTGAAGGGAGACGCAAACATGGCGGATGAGCGCAAAGTCGATGAGCAGATCGCCTATCCTCAGGGTGCCGGGCCGATGCAGCCTCCGACAGGGGCGATGCCCGACCAACAGATTCAAGGTCGTCCATTGGACCCCAATGCCCGAGAAGGTCAACCGGCCCCGAAGCCTGAGCCGGCTCGACCGTCCTTCCGGCTGATGGGAACCATTTGCGGCGACGGCCAGGACATCGCGATCTTTGAGGTTGGTGCGGAATGGCCCAGCATGCTCAAAGCGGGCGATAAGCTTCCAGATGGCTCGTTGATCGTCTCGGTCGATCGCGGAAAGGTCATGCTCGAGCGAGTCGTGTCCGTGGCGCAGCCCGCAATCGAAGCCCAGCCGGCAGTTCCCGACCAGCCCGGAATGCCCGGTCACGCCGAAGTTCAAGCGCGGGCGGCTCAGGCTGAGAAGAAGGAGCGATACGAAATCTACGTTTGGTAAGGAACCGTTTGCATTGACGGCCCGATTCCCCAAAATGGAATCGGGCCGTCGTTGCATTTGCCGGTGTCTTAGGAACTGGAGG
>JADZBW010000005.1 GCA_020851885.1 Fimbriimonadaceae bacterium
CGCCGTCTTGACAATCCAGATGGCGAACTCGCGGCTGGCACCCCGCTCCACCAGACGCTCTTCGATGGTAAAGGTATCGATCTTGTAATAGTGCAGGACCGAGGCGATTCGGCGGAAACGGTGATACTTAAGCCGTCCCACCTGCTTGATCTCGTTTTGAAATTCCTGAGGAGTCTCGACCATCTCCTCTATTTTACGAATTTGCCGAGCCAAGGGATTCTGCCCTGGTCCCTTATGCCTCCGGTCCGGTACCTTGACGGGGTGGATGACGGGCATATCGGGGTGGATGAGAGCGGAAAAGGGGATTTCTTTGGCCCCCTGGTGATTGCCGCCTGTTATGTCGGGCCAGAGCATCTGGCGGAGTTGGAAGGAGTGAAGGACTCCAAGAAGCTAACCGATCCGATTGCTTTGAGGTTGGCGGACAAGATAAAGCGGGCATGCCCCCACTCGGTGATCGCCATCGGTCCCGGGAAGTACAACGAGCTTTACGCCAAATTCAACAACCTGAATTCGCTCTTGGCCTGGGGCCATGCGCGAGCGATCGAGAACGTTCTCGAGCAGACTCCGGCGACACGAGTGATCTCGGACGAGTTCGCCAAGGGCGGCTTCGCGGTGAAGCGGGCCTTGTATGAGAAAGGGAGGGCGTTGGAATTCATCTCGGCGGTAAGGGCGGAGCAGGACATTGCGGTGGCAGCGGCCTCGATTTTGGCGCGAGCCGAATTCCTGCGCAGGCTCAAACGGCTGGGCGAAGAATTCGGAACGACGCTCCCCAAGGGAGCTTCCAATGTGATCGACACCGGGGTTCGCTTTGTGAAAGCCCACGGCGCGGAGCGCCTAGGGGAAGTCGCCAAGCTGCACTTCAAGACATCTGCACAAGTTCTGGAGAAGGCGCGAGGATGAATATTCTCGACGTGATCGCCCATCGCCGGGACAAGGTGCCGCACCTCCGCGACGAACTGTCGTTTCTGGCGAATGGAGCCGCGAATGGATCGATCCCCGACTATCAACTGAGCGCATGGCTGATGGCCGCCTATCTGAATCCCCTATCGGAAGAGGAGACGGCTTGGTTGACCTTGGCGATGGCGGAGAGCGGCGAGCGCATCGACTTGACAGGGCTGCCAAAACCATGGGTGGACAAGCACAGCACGGGCGGGGTAGGCGACAAAACGACCATTGCCTTGCTCCCAGTTCTGGCGGCATGTGGATTGACGGTGGTGAAGATGAGTGGGCGGGGCCTAGGCATCACGGGCGGCACGGTCGACAAATTGGCCTCGATTCCTGGCTTCCGGCTCGACCTCACCCCGGACGAAATGAAGGCCCAAGCGGGGCGGATCGGTTTGGCCCTCACCGGCCAATCGCCCAACTTGGCTCCCGCGGATAAGGCCTTCTATGCGTTGCGGGATGTAACCGCGACCATTAGCTCGATCCCGCTGATCGTGAGCAGCATCCTCAGCAAGAAGATCGCGGGAGGCGCCGAAGTCATCTTGATCGACGTCAAGTGCGGGGCAGGCGCGTTCATGCGGACGCGGCAGGATGCGGAGGAACTTGCCACTTGGCTGAGGAAGATCGGGACACTTTGCGGCTTACAAGTCACGGCGGAGCTGTCCGACATGGACCAGCCATTGGGTGCGGCGGTCGGGAACGCCCTCGAAGTTCGAGAAGCCTTCGAGGTTCTCCGTGGAGGAATAATGCCAATGCCTTCGCAACGATTCCTCGAGTTGGTGCGTCGAATCGCGGTCGAAGCATTGACGGTCTCGGGCAAACTTGCGGAAAAAGAGGCCCTTGTCGCAGTCGAGCAGTCGCTTATGACAGGGAAGGCCCTGGCCAAGGCTAGAGAATGGGTTCAGGCGCAAGGCGGCGATCCTCGGGTTGTGGATGAGCCAAACCGCCTTCCCCATGCGCCGGTCGTTTCGACGGTGAGCTATGAAGGTCCAACGGGCAGCGTTCAGCGCGTGGATGCGGCCGAGATAGGGCAACTCGTTGTCGACATGGGCGGCGGGCGAAAGGCGAAGTCCGATGAAATCGACCCATCGGTGGGGGTGGTGCTCGACGTGAGTGTGGGCATGCAGGTCGACTCGGGCCAGCAAGTTGCGACGATCCATGCCGCTACCAAGGCGATGGCGGATGGCGCCGCCGAACGAATTCTCAAGGCATTGACGGTTTTCTAGACCACGGTCTTGCGACTCAATTCTGCGCCACGATTTCGGCCGATGGGCTTCACGGAAGCCACGTTCTCAGGCTCGACGTCCAGGAGTTGCAGCCAATCCTCGTGAGTGTCTCCTTTAGGGAAGATCTCATTCTCCTTGTACTCTTGAGTTGCCGCTTCAAACAGGTCTTCCAGCGACACACCGGCATCCCTCTTGGGATCGGCGATCGCTCGTTTGATCGCATAGTCCTTCGCCCGATCGACGATCGACTTCAGGAGCGCGCCACTGACCAGGTCCTTCCAGTAAAGAGTTTCCGATTGGCCGTTCTTCAAGTAGATGCGAAGGAACTCTGCATCTTTGGCCTTTCGCCAGATGTGATTTGATAGTTGTTCGATCAGGTCTTTGCGCGCGCAGTCGACTTCACCACCCCACTTTTTGAGGATTGCGGGGTCCAGGGGTACCCGATCGTGGAGGTAGATGCCGAGGATTTGCTGGGTTGCCAACTGGTCGGGTCGGCTTATTTTCACCTTGCGGTCGATGCGCTCCGGTCGGAGGACGGCGGGGTCGATGTAGTCGGGTCGGTTCGATGTGAGCATCAAGACGACGTTCTCCAGGCTCTGCAGTCCGTCGAGTTCGGCGCAGAACTGGGGCACGACGGTGTTCGATATGTTGAGCCAGCGTCCGCTGGATCGGGTTCTGAGAACCGATTCCGCTTCGTCCATGAAGATGAAGACGAGTCGTCCCTCTTTCGCCTTCTCCCGCGCGGTTTTGAAGATCTCGCGGACCATGCGCTCGGTTTCTCCGAGCCACATATTGAGGATCTTGGGGCCGGAAATCGCCATGAAGTATTCCTTGACCGGCTTGCCGACGCGCTTTGAATACTCCTGGGTGAGATTGAAAGCCGTCGCTTTGCCAATGAGGGTCTTTCCGCATCCCGGGGGGCCGTAGAGGAGAATGCCCTTAATGGGCTTCTTCTCGAATTTGGCGAAGATCTCGGGATGAAGGAGAGGTTGCTCGATGGTGTCGCGAATGAGCTTGATCGCTTCCTCCTGGCCGCCAACCTTCTCCCAAGGCAGTTCCGGTACCTGTTCAAGGAAGTACTCCTTGGACTCCTGTCGCTCGTAATGTTCGATCGCAAAGCGACCGCTAGGGTCCAGGCGAACCTCATCGCCGCTGTGGATGGCAGTCTCACGAATAGAATCGGCGCGCAATACGAAGCGGCCCTCCGTCCCCGGGGTGTCCGATCCAACCCTTAGCCGACCATCTTCCAAGGACTCCGTGACTTTGATCAGGCCGCCGATCGTGCTCGCGGGGGCCGTCCCCACGACGGCATAGGCGTCGTTGACTCTCACCCGGACGCCGGGTTTCAGTTGAGCGGCATCGACTTTCGGATCGACCTGGGCGACAAACTCGGTATCGCCGACGGCGATCCACGCGTGATCCCCCTCCTTGTCTTCAATCCAGTGGAGGAACAGCCCGATTCGATTGGCGGGGGCGGTGAGTTTGTTATAGGCTTCTTCATACTCGGCGATCACGCGTGCGGTCTCGTCGCGATCTTTATCGTCCGCCGCCACCGACCGCTCCAGCGCCGTGATGTAATTCTGGAGGCGGGGATCGTCCTTGGGGGCCTGTTCTTGGATCTTCTCGACGAGGTCGCGCGTGCGTGAATCAGAGGCCATAGTTGATACTACGCCGCGAGGTCGTGCAATTGCGGTCTGAACACCCGGAAATTAGCGAACCGGGCCGGAGATTCGGGCCTGTTGAAAAGCCTGAAGGGTCGCGGTGGCGACGTCGGTGTACAGGTCCTGCTCGACCGTTTTGACTCCCCCCACTGGATAGGTTTGCTCGCCATGGCTCACGTGGGCGGAAATCGTGACGAGTCGGTTCCCATCGGCGGACTGGGTTAGGTGGATGTCGTTGATCTGCATCGGGCGCTCGGGGAACTTCCTTTCGAGGGCCTTGGCGGTCGCGATGGCGATCGACTCAATCACCGACTTACCCATTCGGGCGCAGACGCCGGAGACCACCGCTTCGCCGGCGCTGACGATTACCTGGGTGAGCGAATTGGAGGTGTGATCGTCGGCAAAGACGCTCACGATCTTGAGTGGTCCCAACTCCATTTGGGGTGGAGCATCGCGGACTTCCACCGCTGCGACATGGGTGATTTCTCGCTCGGCGATATCGTTTTTGGCGGTCTTCTGGGCGATGCAGTCCTTGCTGGCCAAGTTGATAAGGTTGTCGAGGGTCGCGGCAAAGTGGATGTTCTCCCGCTCCTTGCTTCGCTTGCCACCATGAATGCCGATCGTGAAATCGACGCCTTCCTCTGCCTCCCCGATAAAGATCTCAGCGACCTTGCGTTTTAGGATCGCGGCCAGGGTTTCGGCGCCTTCCCGTTCTCGAATGGTCCCGATTGCGAACTCATCGCCACCATATCGGACGAGCACATCGCGCTCGGGATCGACGGAATCGGAGAGCATCGAGGCGACCTTTTGCAAAACATGGTCACCGACGATGTGCCCATAGCGCTTGTTATATTGCCCAAAATCGTCGAGGTCGATGAAGAGGATGGTGATCTCGTCGCTGCGTTTGAGATGCTCGATGCCCCATTCTCGCAATTGATCGCTCCAGGAAAGCCCGGTGAGCGGGTCCCATGACCTGCCCAGTTCCTTGAGGAGCATGTTGGCGGTCACGACTCCCAGAAACTTGCCTTGGAAAATGACGGGCGCCACCTCGGCATTCGATCTGACGAAGAGTTCAGCGGCTTCCCGCACACTGAGGTCGCCATCGAGAACGAGATCGGGTGGGGAAACGACTTCTCGGACTTCGGTGAAGTCGGCTTCACCGGCCAGTGAATCGGGGGTGACGATGCCGATCAGGTCGCCTTGATCCAGCACTCCCAAGGCCCGGAGGCCATGCCCGGACAGGATGATTCTCGCCGTCGACACTAGGTGGTCTGGCGAAACCCAAGCCGGAAGGAGCTTCAGAGCTCGAATCGATAGCATTGTTCCACGACACGCCCCGCCCTAACGGGTTGATGCTTCGACAGTAATCAATGTTCGTGCCAATGGATATCGTTATTAATACGGGGATTGGCCCGACGCGAGGTTTTCGACGACGATTTCAACGAAGTGGCTGAGGACGGGTTCAAATGACTTGGAGTCGCTGAGGCGAGACTGGAAACGACGCGAATTCGCCCTTGCCTTTGCCGGTTCCAAGCGACAGGCGCGGGCAACATCCAACTCATCCAACTTCGCAATGGTGAGCATGGCGTAGCAAGCCAACTCGCTGGGATCCACGGCGGGAAAGCAAGTCTTGGCGCTTTCCGTTCCCAGGAGGATTGCTTCCTTAAGATCCCAATCCGGGCTATCCGCGAAAAACGGATTGAGAATTCCGCATGCCGCCAAGGTCTCATCGGCAGTCTGCCAGGAACTGCAGTTCAACTTGAGCCGATTTAACGCGCCGTGCAGTGTGTAGCCATTGCCGCGCATTCGATTTGCGATCAAGATCTGAAGCGTCGAGGATAGGCTTACTTTCTCGACTTTCGACATCTTCTGAACCACCTTTGTCCGATCGCTTTTGGACGGCTCCCCCATCTCATTGATGCGCCACTCGCGAACGTGCGGCAAGAACGCCACATGCTGCCTTGTCATTCGATCTCCGGTAAAGGCGATCATCGTGGGAAGTCCCACTCGCACCCTTCTTTCAAGAAGGAGACGGATTTGGTTTCTGAGGCGGGACTTGCTCAGGACATCCTGGGCGTCGTCGATCAACAATGGCAGTCGCGACTCGATCGTCAAGCGGCGAAGCAGAAGATCGGTTGCGTTGACGATTTGGCACCGGATTCTGAATTCCCGTGCCATGTGGTTTGCCGCGCATTCCAGGAGGTGGGACTTTCCCCATCCGCTGGGGCCCACGACCGCGACAAAGGGGCAAAGACCCGATGAAAAGAGGAGACCGGCTTCGATTGCCTCGACATTCGTCGAGAGTTCAGCCAACGTGCCAAACCGCCGCTCGTCGCGTTCAAACCGAACTTCGCTGAGTTGGGGCTTCATGACACCTGCCGGATCTGATTTGAATGTCGGTGTGGTCATGGTCTTGGCTGCCAGGATCTCCGTTAAGGCAACAATCTACGAGCTTCATTCTCACGTTCTTTAGAGGTGCGGGTCAAGACCAATTATCGTCATTTATCTGCGATGTTTGAACTTGAGATGTCCTGAATTCGTTGCAAATACTCGTTTTCTTATCTCCAATCACCTATTTTCGATGTCTTGGGAATCCACAAGTTATCCACCTACTTGTGGCGGATTTTCGCCCAATATGTGGGAAAGTCGAACTTGGGACTGTTCTCAGCGCGATGGCAACTCATACATGCATCTGCCCCGATTTTGGCCATCGGCTTTGACTTCGGATCCATGCCATGGGCTTCGCCAGGGCCGTGGCAGCTCTCACAGCCGACCGCGCCAAGATCGGGCGTCTCCTTAAGAGAGCGATAGCCGAAGACACTTTCGAGCCCAACGACATGACATCCAACGCAGTCGGGATCTCGGTCATGCCCCTGGATTTGGAGGGTCTTGAGGGCGATGGCGTGTTTGGAGGCCTTCCAGACCTTGCCCGCTTCCGCGTGGCACTTGATACAGGCGTCCGTCCCAAGGTACTTCTCCGTATTGCGCCGAGGTAGGGCATCGAGAAGTTCCTCTTGCGTCACGCGTTGGAGATAAGTGCGATAGATCTTCGCCGCTTCAGGCGAGTCCTTGTAGCCAGGATCCAGGTCGATTGGCACGTAGGACTGGAACTTCCCTGCCTTCCAAACCAATCTGACGAGGGCCTTACCCCCGTCTCCGCAGGTCGCCAAGACCGTCTTGCCAACTCGCTCGGCCACTTTGGGCGGGTGGCCGTTCGAGCGATACTGAATCAAACCAAGGGAAGGAAAGGAAGCCGCCAAAGATCGGGCTGCGGACCGGTCGCCATCGAGCATCAACACCGGAGTGAGCTTCTTGGACTGTGCCTCGCGAACCAGAATCCCAACGGCTTCCTTCAACTCTCGAGGCTGAACCCCGAGATTCGCGGCGATCGACGTTGGCTGCAGGCTCACTCCACCAATAACAAAGGGTCCCTTCACGATGGTCGATGGAATGTCCAGGGTCTTCCCAGGATCCACCGATAGGCTGGTCAGACGTCGCCCAGAGAGCGAAGCCATGGAATTCGCGATGCCGATGCCGGGCAAGGATTCTGCCAGGCCAAGGTTCATCGCGGTGCCGCCCAGTTCGCGATGAAGTTGGGCAAGCGTCTCCAGCTTGATTTCATCTTGCCGATTCGAAGTCTTGACGAGGGCGGAATTCTCAAGGATGACGTTGCGGTGCGGGACACCCAGTCGCCTCACGGCATCAGCCCGACGTTTGACCCCGCCCACCATCGGATCGCTGCACCCACATGGCGCTAAGTAGCCTTGAGAGTCTCCGGTGAGAAAGAACACGTATTCCTCGGCAGGCGATGTCGGCCAGACCGCTCCCGCTCCAACGACGAGGCTCGCCGCCAAGATCGGTCCGACCTTCATTTCACAAGGCCCATCACGGGAATTCTCACTTTCGGCTGCTTTGGATCGTCGGTCCGAACGGTCAGCATGGCGCGAAGGTCGCCAGAGGGGGCCTTCCCAGAGTAATCGACGAGGATCTTGTATTCCCAATCACCGGTAACCATTTCGGCATGAGCGGTCACGTAGGACGAATCAGAATCGATTCCCAGAATTTTGAACGGCTTGTTTGGTCGCGAAAGGATGACCGACGTGGTACGGGTTGCCTTTCCGACATCGCCAAGGAAAACGCTGGCAGGGAGGACGACGATGCCCTTTTGGGCAAAGATCGTGAAGCGGATCACCGGGTACTGCGGGTCGTCGGTCTGAATCGCCAGAGTCGATGCGGCCCTTCCGGAAGTCATCGGTTCGTCGAGGTGGACTTTGATTTTCACTCCCGTTCTGGGTTTAACGGGATCTTCCAACTGGGGATCTGCCAAGTCGCCTGACCAAGGGGCAAAGGTCGCGGTGCCCGGGTTGCCAACCACTTCGACCCCCAAGACATTCAGGGGCTTCTCCTTGGGCGAAGTCAAGTAGACCTCCACGTCCTTGCCTCCCTCCTCCACGATGACGACGCCGGCCGGTTGGCTGATGAAGTGATATCGGGGCACGGTCTTCACATGCACGGGGATGTACTTTAGCGGCTCCCGGATATCGTTGGAGACCAGGATGAGGTGCTTGCTGAAGTCGCCGGCAATCTCCTTGGTGTCGATCTTGACCTTCACCAAGGTGGAAGAATTCGCTCCGATCTCGCTGCCGGAGTACGCCGAAATGCATCCGCAGTCGGGAATCACCCGGTATTGGAGCGCCGAATTGCCGACGTTGTTCAGTTGGACCGTGACCTCCAGCTGCGTACCCTGAACCACCGGTCCTTGCTCGACTTTGGCCGGACTGAACTCCAGGACGGGCCGAGCGGGCATCACTGCGATCTTCTTATCGACGGCGATTTTGAGTTGGATCGTGGCGTTCTGAATGGCGGTAAGGCTTGCAAGCTCGTTGATATCCGGGTTCGACTTGAACTGCATCGGCAAGTCAGAACGACCCATCGCGGTGCCCAGAAACGGCCCCGGTGCGAGACCAAGATAGGAGCCGATTGCGAAGACAAATTCATTGAGCAGTGAAACATCGCTCGACGTCTCAAGGGGATTCCCGCGCTTAAGGCCGACGACTGCTTCGAGCCGGGGCTCCAGAAGGTTCTCGGAGAAGAAAAGAGCGATCCCCCGGGGAAGACCCGATGTCGGGTCGTTAGCAAGACTTTTCTCGAAGCTGAACTTGATGTTGCCCTTTGCTTTCGGCTGGAAATTGAGTCCGGGGGCTCGTCGAGCCCAGATCCGGAACGCATCCTCTCTGAGGACCGCTATCCGACTCCGGTCTGCGGCAGGCACATTGCCATCATTCCAGGCAAAGGATACGGTCATGCCTGGAATCAGGGCCAGTTTGGCCTTGGCCTGGTTGAATTCTTTCTTCGACAGATGCTCTTCGACAATCTGAAAGGCTCGGTGGAGATCTGGATTGGTACCTGGGGGAAGCGTTGGTCCAGTCTGAATCTGGATGACAGCCAAAAGTGCGAACGAGATCATTCCTGCGAAACCTACCTCACAATCATTACGCCAGTTGGACGCATGGCGATTCGAGGAGCGTTCAAAAGAAATTGAGGCCGCCAATGCCGCAAAGGGGAGAGCAAATCAGCACGGGGCCTCGCTGTAGTTATGACAAATTTCGTGCCAAAAGGCAAGCCCTCGATCAGTCGATAAAGGTCTCGCTGCTCGGGGCCTGACGAAGATATGCCTCGATGAATCCATCGATATCACCATCCATCACACCCATAATGTTGCCCGTTTCGTGGCCAGTTCGATGGTCTTTGACCATCGTATAAGGCTGCATTACATAGCTGCGAATTTGTCTGCCCCAGTCCGCAGGCCCGCTCACCATCATGGTCTTGAGTCTTTCCTGGCTCTCCGATTTCTCAAGAACGGAGAGTCGAGCCAAGAGGACCATCATGGCGCTGGCGCGGTTCGCATGTTGGCTGCGCTCGTTTTGGCAAGCGACCACCAAGCCGGTGGGCAGATGGGTTATCCGGACCGCGCTCTCAGTCTTGTTGACGTGTTGGCCGCCGGCGCCGCCCGCACGAAGCGTCTCGACCTTGAGGTCCTCCGGATTGATCGTGACCTCGGTTTCCTCGATTTCCGGCAAGACTTCGACCTTGGCGAACGAGGTGTGTCGACGTGCCGCCGAATCAAAGGGAGAAATCCTCACGAGGCGGTGCACTCCGTTTTCCGATCGCAGGAATCCATAGGCGTTGTCGCCGGAAACAAGGACCTGGATCGAGCGATAGCCGGTGACGTCGCCGGGAGTTTCGGAGACCACTTCCATCTTATAGCCATGGGTTTGGATCCACCGAGAGTACATCCGGAATAGCATCGCCGCCCAATCGCAAGCTTCCGACCCGCCGGCCCCGGCATTGATTTCGAGAAGGGCGTTGCGGCCGTCGTGCTCCCCGTTGAGAAGCGTCTTTAACTCGTACAGGTCGAGCTCCTTGAGAAAGGCGACCGCCATCTGATCGGCCTCCTTTTCGAGTTCAGGGTTCGGGTCATCTCGAAGAAGGTCGTACAACTCCGCGATATCCCGCTCGGTCTTATTCAGATCCTTGAGGGGAGCCACGAAGTTTTTGAGTCGCGAAAGTTTCTGGAGCGTTTTGTTGGCGATCGCGGGGTCGCTCCAGAAGTCCGGCTGGGAAGATTCTTCCTCTAACTCACGTATTTGAGACTGCAGTCGAGGCAGGTCAAAGATGACCTCCAATAGCGTCCAGTCTCCC
>JADZBW010000006.1 GCA_020851885.1 Fimbriimonadaceae bacterium
CGTCATCGAGCGAATAGTAGACCGCGCATTCGGTGCCACAGTAAAGGAGTCCCTTACGTATAGGGTCCTCGCGCACGGTTTGCACCGGCTCGTTCCATGGCAGGCCGGCGACGATTTCCGTCCACGTCTTTCCCGAGTCGTGCGTTCGGTAAATGTGGGGACGCCAATCGTCCAGACGCATCGAGTTCACCGAGACATATGCCGTCTCCTTGTCGTAGTGACCCGCATCGATCTGGGAGACCTTGCTCCAAGATGGGATGTTTGGCGGAGTGACTTGACGCCAGTTCTTGCCGCCATCCTGGGTCAAGTGGACCAAGCCGTCGTCAGTTCCGGCCCAGATTAGATCGACATCCAAGGGAGAGGGGCCAAGAGCATAAATGACCCCTCGGCGGGGCATCTTCTTCATCTCAGGCGATGTGTAGACGCCAACGTTGCTTGGGATTTCCCAATCTGGACGGGAGAGGTCGGGACTGATGGTCTCCCAGGATTTGCCGCCATTGGTGGTCCTGAATAGGAAGTTCGCGGCAAAGTAGAGCACGTGGGGGTCGGCAGGCGAAAACATAAGCGGGGCGGTGCGCAAGGCGCGAGCGCCGCGAGTACGGAATTCTGGAGGACCGACATTGACCACCTCGCCGGTACGCTGATCGAAACGGTTGACCTTCCCGCCGTAGATCAGATGGGGATTGAGAGGGTCGGGAGCCATGTAGGCATACTCGTCTCCACCGACGGGGTTCCATTCGCGGAAAGTGATCTGACCGTCCCGACCTCGGCTTTGGATACCGACGGTGCCGCTCTCCTGCTGTCCGCCATAGACTCGGTACGGGACCTGGTTGTCGGTTACCACGTGATAGAACTGAGCGGTCGGCTGGTTGTACCAAGAACTCCAGGTTTCGCCACCATTGACCGTTATGACCGCGCCCTGATCGGCCGCAAGCAAGATGATGTCGGGGTTCTTCGGGTTGATCCAAATGGAATGGTAGTCATCGCCTCCCGGAGCGCCGCGCCAGCCCTGAAAGGTGCGGCCTCCATCCGTGGATTTGTAGGCGGCGGTATTGGCTACGAACACGATGTCCGGGTTAATCGGGTGAACCTTGACCTCGGCAAAATCGCTTCCTCTGCCCCAAAGCCTGCCCTCGGTACTGACGGAATACCAGTTGTCGCCCGCATCGTCGGAGCGGAAGATGCCACCCTTGTTCGCGTCCACCGTCGCATAGATTCGTTTCGTGTTCGAGGGTGAGATCCCGATTCCAATTCTTCCCAGTCCTTCGGCAAAGGTCGGGAGGCCCTTCGTCAGCTGCTTCCACGTGGTGCCGCCGTCGGTGGACTTAAAGAGGCCACTTCCTGGTCCTTGCCAAGCTCCATTCTCCCAAGGTCCAAGCCTTCCTGCGTACATGTCCGCATAGACGATGCGGGGGTTCTTGGGATCGAACACCACCTGGGTCGCGCCGGTGTTTTCGTCTTTGTAGAGAACGCGCTCCCATTTCTTGCCGCCATCGAGGCTTCGATAGACGCCGCGTTCGGTGTTGGGACCATAGGGGTGGCCGAGGACCGCGACGAAGACCCGGTTGGGATCCTTCGGGTCCACGATGACTCCGGCGATCTGCTGGCCATCCCGGAGGCCGGTGTTCACCCAGGATTTGCCGCCATCGGTCGACTTGTAGAGGCCATCTCCGACGGAGAGGTCAGGGCGCTGGAGGCCCTCGCCGCTGCCGACGTAGATAACGTCTGGGTCGGAGGAGGCGACCGCCAGGGCTCCGATCGAGCCGGTGGGTTGGTCGTCGAAAATCGGCTTCCAGGTTCTCCCGTAATCGTTGGTCCTCCAAACGCCGCCGTTATTGACACCGATGTAGAAGACGTTCGGCTGATTCGGAATTCCGTCGACGCCGACGGTGCGTCCGCCCCGGTGTGGGCCGATACAGCGCCATTCCATGCCTTTCACCAGATTCGGCGAAGCTTGCGAGAGGGCGGCAGCAGCGAACGCCGCGAGGCCGAGGAGAGCGAGGGCGCGAGTCATAGACTCCCTCTTCGCCCTACAGCTTCAAATTCCTGCTAGCCTCCCGGCGCAAGATCGAGATTCACATCTTGTGCCCTTGTCCAACCGACAGCAGGAACGGCTAACGGTTCTTTGCTGATGTATTTCGCGGTCTTGCCATCGAAAACGGTGAATCTCAGGGTGTAAGTGCGCTCGGCCTTGAAGAGCGTACGATCGGCGAACAACTCATAGGGAGTCGAGGCGCCTTGGTAAAGAACGGACCTGCCCAAGATGGCAGAACCGGTCGAAGCGCCGGCCAGCGACTCGACCAGTTCGATGGTGAGGGTGGCGTTCTTTGCCAGCTTCAGGGGATTGGCGACTTTCGCATGTCCGGCGAGGATGTGATAGGGGAGCGCGGTGAAGGCCTTGGTTTGGAACTTGGGTTTCGTGGAAGTGGCGGCCAATTCCTGGATGCCGAGGTAAACCCATTTGGCGACGTTCGTCATCTTCTCCCAGTTGATGTTGTCGACGGTGTCCCCGATCTGGTGGTAGTCCTCGTGCTCGCCGGTAAAGACCTTGATGGTGGGAATACCCAGGCGGACGTAATTGCCGGTATCGGTGCGGAAGGTGCGGTCCTCACGATCTGGCTTCAGGCGGAGGTTCACGTATTGGTTGACGCGAACCATGTGCTCGTAGAAGTCGGGAGAATTTAGCTGAACGATGCCTGGGTAGACCACATTCCAATTGTTCTCGGCGATTTCTGGTCCCCGGTTTTCGTTGCGGCCAACCATGTCCATGTTGAAGCAGGCCACGAGCTTGTCCAGCGGAATCGGAAGTCGGTTGACGAAGTAGAGCGAGCCGTAGAGCCCGGATTCCTCGTGATCGTAGAAGACGTAAACCACGGTGCGCTTGGGCTTGACCGGGTTGAGGTTCATCGCTCGCGCGATCAACAGGTTGGCCGTGCAGCCCGAGCCGTTGTCGTCCGCGCCGAAACGAGTGCCGCGATCGGAAACGCCGAGATGGTCGAGGTGGGAGCCGACGACCATGTACTCATCTCGGAGGGCGGGGTCGGATCCGCGGAGGATGCCCACGACGTTGCAGGCGGGCTTCTCTTCCTTCGTCACCCGCACTTGCACGGTGAAGGGCACTTCCGAAAGCTCGATCGAGGCGACGGTGGGACTCTTGGCGAGGTAGGCGAGGGCGTTGCACTTTTGGGCGATTGCGAGAGCGCCGGCCAGGTTGATTTGAGCGTTGGTGAATCGCGGACGCTCCGGATCGTCGATGCCTTTCACCCCGATCGCTCGGATGTTCGTCGCGGTGATGGGGGCGGCGCGGGTGCTCGGGACATGCCAGTAGATGGCCTTCACGTCTCGGGCGCCCTTGGTGAACTTCTCACGGGCGATGGCGTTCTCGTTCGATTCTGAAGTCATCAGGACCCATCGACCGGCCAGTTGCGACCAATCCAGCTTGGAGGCATCGGCATCCTTGCCCACATGGACGAAGGCGAATTTCAAGGGGACATCGACGTCTTGGTGGGCGCCCGCGGCGAAGTTCTGGCCATAGGGCAGCTTGAGCGCGCCGTCGTCGGATCGCAACTCCGTTTGGCTGGGGATAACGGTACCGGTGGAGACGACATAGCGTTGGAGGAACGAGCCTTTATCGCCACCCGGTTCCAGGCCAAGGCCGTTTAGGACCGTGGAAACGTAGCCGGCGGCGGCGAAGAAATCTCCGGAATCCGGGTTGCGACCGTTGAACTGCGGACCGGCCAGCCAGGATAGGATCGGCTTCGCCTGCTCGACGGTGATGCTGTTGAATCCTTCGCGCCACTCGGAGGGAACGCGCTTTGCACCCGGGTATTGGGCGAAGGCGAACGCGGATAGGAAAGCAAGGGAGGCGACCAGTGACTTCGCGAACATAGGAAAGATAACCATACAACGGGAGCACGCTATCCGTCTACGAAGCGCTAGTGGAAGAGAGGATGGCTTCAACCATTGGCGTTGTTGCGTTGGGCCGAATGAACTCGGCGATCCCAGGTGTCCCGCCCAAGGTTTCCACGATTGTCCCGGTTTTTGATGGCGTTGGGTGTTGGACTTTGTGGAGAGTTGCCGAAATTGGGGCAGACCAACAACCTCAAGACCTACTCTTGAAATGTCTTCTCGATTGCGGTGCCGACCAAGCGTCCGTTAAGTCTATTCTCTAGCTATGCCGAATGGACCGCGACCCACCGATGTTGTCTCCCAGATTCCCGCCACGGTGCCGTTCGTGGCGCCGGAGACCATCGAACGGCAGATGGGGCAGACATTCGAACTGCGACTGGGGGCGAATGAGAGCTTGTTCGGACCCTCACCCCGGGCGATCGAGGCGATGGCCGCGGCCAGCGCGCGGGGGCATTTCTACGGCGATCCTGAGGCGTTGGAACTCCGAGGGGCAATCGCGGCTCGGGAAGGATGCGCGATCGAAAACGTCCTGTTGGCGAGCGGGATCGACGAGTTGTTGATGCTGTTTGCGCGGGTGTATGTGGCCCCTGGCGAACCGGTGGCGACCACATATGGCTCCTATCCGACATTCGAGTACGCGATCACGAGCGTGGGCGGTCGGTTGGTGCACGTGCCGTATCGGAATCACTCGGTGGACTTGGAGGCATTGGCAGCGGTCCCGGCGCGCTTGGTCTATTTAGCGAACCCGGACAATCCCTCGAGCACCTGGAAATCCAGGGCAGATGTGGCGGCGTTCATCAGGGCGCTGCCGGAAGATCGGCTGTTGCTTTGGGACGAGGCGTATTCGAATTTCGCGCCGGAGTTGGAGGCGTTCGATGGATCGTTACCCAACGTGGTGCGGCTTCGAACGTTCTCCAAGGCGCACGGTATGGCGGGGATTCGGATCGGGTATGCGCTGGCCCATCCAGATTTGCTTACGCCGCTGAACAAGGTTCGGATGCATTTCGGGGTAAGCAACGTGGCCCAGGCGGGAGCGCTGGCCTCCTATTTGGATGTGGAAACGGTGTCGAGGGTGGTGCGGGAGACGGAGGTGGCGCGGGACTGGCTGGTCGGGGTGATGGCGGAGGCAGGGGTGATGTGCCTGGCGTCGCGGACAAATTTCCTTTGTGTGGATTTGGGTTCTCGTGAGGCGGCGGAAAGCTTGTTGTTGAGCCTGCGTGAGCGTCGGGTATTTATCAGGAAGCCTGGCTTGCCACCCCTGGATCGGTTTGTGCGGGTGTCGGTGGGGAGTAGGGAAGTGATGGAGCGGTTTTGGGAGCTTGGTTGTGGCCTGTTTTGAGTCGGGTGTGAGGAGAATGAGGGGTGATTCTGGGCTGACATTGCGCCGAATAAATTCGGCGATCCCAGGGCATTTCCAGGTTGGGCACGGTGCCGAATAAATTCGGCGATCCCAGGGCATTTCCAGGTTGGGCACGGTGCCGAATAAATTCGGC
>JADZBW010000007.1 GCA_020851885.1 Fimbriimonadaceae bacterium
AATAGGGATTGACCTTGCCGTTGATGCTCTGCGGCGTGCCGTTGAGGATGAATATCTGACCGCCATATTGAAGCAGTAGGGAAAGGCCGATGGCCGTGATCAGCGATGCGATGCGGGGAGAGTTGCGAAGTGGTCGGTACGCGACCCGCTCGATCAGGATTCCCACGATCGAACAAATCAGCATCGCGCCCAGGAGCATGAGCACAAGGTAGAAAGCGTTGGATTCTCCTTGTGGCCCCGTTGGCGAGTATCCCAGCGACCAACTGACAAAGAGGGCACCATAAGCGCCAAGCATGAAGACCTCGCCATGCGCGAAGTTAATGAGCTTCAAAACGCCATAGACCATCGTGTAGCCGAGGGCGATCAAAGCATAGATGGCGCCCAAAAGGACGCCGTTTACAACTTGTTGTGGCAGGGTGGTTAATTCCAGCCCTGCCACGAGGTGAGAGGCAAAGTCCATAAAGGTTTTGTCTTACTTAATGTCCGCCGGAACGTAGTCCTTGGCGAATTTCTGCCAGTTTCCGCTGGCGTCTTTCTTGGTGACTTCGACGACGATCGCTCGCTTCGGTGGATTACCGTTCATGCCTTTGAGGGTGATGTCTCCGGAGACGGCCTTGAAGTCGACGGTGTCTTCCAACGCGGCAATCAGCGACTTTGAGTCCGCCTTTCCGGCTCGCTTCATCGCGTCCAGCGTGAGGGACATGGCGTCATAGCCAAGAGCGCCCATCGTCGTGTTCGGATCTTTGCCGTTGTGGGCTGCGCGCCACTTCTTTAGAAACTCGATAACCTGCGGGCGGTTGTCCGCGTTGTTATAGTGATTGCAGAAGTAGCCGCCAATGATGGCATCGCCGCCGCTTTGCAGGATGGAATCGCTATCCCAGCCGTCGCCACCCATTACTGGGCAGGTGATACCCGCAGCCCGCGCTTGCTGAACGATCGGCCCCACTTCGGTGAAGTAACCGCTAAGGAACATGCCATCGGGAGTCTTCGCCTTGATTTCGGTCAGCTGGCCGGAGTACTGCGTACCCTGCTTTCCACCGGACTCATAGAACGCTTCGGTCACGACTTCTCCGCCAAGCTTCTTGAACGTCTCCATGAAGCTCTTGCTGAGACCCTGGGAATAGGGAAGATTGTTGTCGGTCATGACCGCGATCTTCCGGCATCCAAGCTTGTCATAGGCGAACTTGGCCATGACCGGACCTTGGAAATCGTCCGTATAGCAGACTCGGAAAACGTGTGATCCTTCGTCGGTTAGGTCGGTGCGGGTTGCGCCGACGGCGACCACCGGGACGCCTTTCTCAAAGGCCGATTTCGCCATTTGGATCGTGTTGCCGCTGGAGACTTCGCCGACGAGGGCGATACATCCGTCGGACATCAGCTTTTCGGCAGCGGTCTTAGCTTGGTCTTGCTTGGAAGCGCTGTCGCCAAGCACCAGTTGAACCTTCTTTCCGTCGAGGCCGCCTGCTGCGTTAAACTCGGCAACGGCCAGTTTCGCGCCTTCATTACTGTCGTCGCCCCAGGGCTTGTTGTCGCCTGACACGGAAGCTACGAGGCCGATCTTGATCGTATCGCCGCTGGCGGTGTTTCCTGCCGCCGTCGGAACCTTACGTGCGCCCGCAGTCGGGTTGGCGTCGCCGGCAGTCGCGTTAGGTGTGGTTCCGGTTGTGCCGGCGGTTTCGCCGCCTCCAGAATTACCACTGCACCCGACGCCGATCAGTCCGACAAGGACGCCGGCAAATGCTGTCATTAAGAGGGATTTCTTCATCAATTCGCTCACCGGTCACTGTTGAGTCTACAGGCTTGGAGAATCCGCACCCGTGGTGGTGAGAGTATACAGAAATCCCTTAACGTTCGCTACGTTACGGACGGCGTTAATTGTCGGTAAGTAGCGTTGCCTTGGGACCTGCTGAATTCCAAAGCAGCAGGGAGTGGGTGGCTCCGGAAACACCGGTGAGATTGATCGCTGGCACGATCGGAGTCGTCGAGTTGCCTGGCGTGATTCTAATCTGCTTCGCGATTCCAGCGGCGAGATCGATGCTCGCGGTGACGCCCGTGAAGGGGATGTTGTCGAAGACGGGCGTCTCCAAAGTCAAGTCGGTATCCGGATCGGTGAAATAAACATCGACCGTCCCACCTCCCAGGTTTGTATTGATGAGACGCAGCTTGAACTTCGTGGCGGCCGGCGCCGTCACCGAGTCCTGCAGGAAGAGGAAGCTCCAGGCACTTGCCCCGGTGGGATAGAAGACAACGGAATAATTCGTTTTCGGATCAGGCTGGAAGTTTGCGGATCCGATTGTCGTCGTGGTTCCGGTCTGGCGCACACCAATCGTCAGGAGTTGCGCCTGTTGAAGACTATATTGCGAAGCTTGTCCGCTCGGAATTGAAAAGCCGATCAAATTGAAATCCGTGAAAAGATCGACGAGCGCCGGCGACGAGGACGCATTGATGCCGCGAATGTTCGCGATGCCATTCGAAGTCACCGATCCGCCACATCCGACCAACGCGGTCGCAACCAATCCAAAAAAGAAGAACTGCCTTACTCTCATCGTCCTTGCTCAAGTGTAACTGATGGGCGGTCTGCGATGACCTGCAAAAATTGCGCGGCAGAAGGGGCCACCGGGACGTCAGAATTAGATGCCGGTTCCCGGCGAATCCCATGCCTCGACCCTTTTGCCACATCCACAACCATACGGAGTACTCCCTTCTGGACGGTGCCAACCGAATTCCCGAGATGGTTGCTCGCGCCAAGGAGTTGGGGATGGATTCCTTGGCGATTTCCGACCATGGCGTCATGTTTGGGGTCATGGAATTCTATCTGGAGTGCAAAAAAGCAGGCGTCAAACCGCTGCTCGGGGTGGAGGCCTATGTTGCCCCCGGAGGCTATCAGAAAAAGGGCAGGGGCGAAGAAAAGGACAGCTTCCACCTCCTCTTGCTCGCCAAGGACATCGACGGTTATCGGAACCTGTGCAAGCTTTCTTCGATCGCGGCTTTACAGGGTTATTATTACCGTCCCCGGATCGACCATGACTTGCTTCGACAGCATTCAAAGGGGTTGATCGCCACCAGTGCCTGCCTGGGATCGGAAGTCTGCCAGGAGCTTCTCAAAGGCAACTACGACAAAGCTCAATATATCGCCGGGATGTACTC
>JADZBW010000008.1 GCA_020851885.1 Fimbriimonadaceae bacterium
CGCCAAAGGTGTCGATCACCTGCATGGCCTCGTTCTTGCGGAGGAGGCCCTGGTCGACGAATACGCAAACCGCCCTTTCGCCAATCGCCTTAATGAGCAGGGCCGCCATGACCGAGGAGTCCACGCCGCCGCTCACTGCGCAGAGGACCTTGCGGGTGCCCCCGACTTGGGTCCGAATTCGCTCTACTTCTTCCTCGATGAACTTTTGGCTCGTCCAATCTGCCTTAAGCTCGGCATGATCGAAAAGAAAGCGTCGCAGGATGGTCCGCCCGTCCGGCGTATGGCTGACCTCGGGATGGAACTGGACCCCATACTGACATTGGCCAGGATTCTCGAATGAAGCGATCGGACAAGAGTCGGTGCTGGAAGTTGCGACAAATCCCGGGGGAACTTCCAAAACTTGGTCGCCATGGCTCATCCAAACTTGATTGGAAGCCAAATCGGAAACCAGGCTGGCCCCGTCGGCAGGAACGATCGTTCGATAGCCATACTCTTTGTGGCCCGCTTTCTCAACTCGACCACCAAGTCGCAGGCCCATAAGCTGCATTCCGTAACAAATGCCCAGCGTGGGAATCCCCTCGAGGATCTTGAAATCGATATTCGGGGCGCCCTTTTCGAGAGTGCTTCGCGGCCCACCGCTCAGAATCACGGCATCGGGCAGGTGGCTTGCGAGCTTCTCCGTCGCCTCGGTCCAAGGGACCATTTCCGAGTAGATTCCGAGTTCGCGGACGCGGCGCACGATCAACTGCGTGTACTGGCCCCCAAAGTCGATGACATAAACAGTCTGATGGGTCATTAGAGGCAATCTAGTTTGACATATTCTGCCGACTTCGGTGAGAATCCCAAACGGATGCCCATTCTGCGTGCCTAAGCCTGTAATCTCTCCAACAATAACGCTATGACGCATGAGCCGAGACCGCTGCCCGAAGGAACCCTCCTAGCGGACCGCTTCGAGGTCGGTGAGATTCTGGGCAAAGGCGCTTTTGGAATCGTCTATTTGGCTCGAGATCTTGACCGAAATGACCATGTGGTCATTAAGGAACTGGCCCCCGACGGTACCCATCGCCGGGAAGATCTCCTGCTGGATTTGCCCGCCGCGATGGCCCACCGGTTGCGGCGCAACTTCTTGAACGAGGCAAAGACGATGAGTCGGCTCAATGTCCGGGGCGTGCTTCCCGTCCGCCTCGGCTTCGTGGAGAATGGGACGGCCTATTTCGCCACCGATTACCTTCCCAACGCGATCACCCTTGAGAAACTGCTGCAAGGCGAAGGGCGCATGGACGTCGACGGTGCGCTGGACATTTTCTATCAAGTCTTGGAGATTCTCGAGACCGTCCATGCCAAAGGAATCCTCCACCGGGACCTCAAGCCAAGCAACATCCTTCTCAGCCCAGCCGGCGAAGTGACGCTCATCGACTTTGGGGCGGCCCGCGAGTGGCATGCCGACTCCAGTATCACCCACACCGTCCTCTTCACCCCAAACTACGCTCCTTTGGAGCAAATGACGGAGCGAGCCCGCCGCGGCCCGGCGACCGATCTCTACGCCCTCTGTGCAACCGTATACGAGATGCTCTCCGGCCGTAAACCAGAATCCGCCACCGAACGCGCATCAGGGGTCCCTTGGACTCCGCTGCTCACACTTCGGCCCGAAGTAGATCCTTCCATCACCAAGGCAATCGAATTGGGGCTCGCTCTCAAATACTCCGATCGCCCGCAGTCTGTCCAGGCGATGCGCGACCAAATGGCCCATAGAGAGGAGAATGCCACGGTCAACACCCTTTTCGAACTGGACGCTCGCATGGTTCGGCTGCAGAGATTTTCCTTCGAGCGAAGGCAGTGCCCGGCTTGTAGCGGGCTTCTCGATGAACCTCGCCCTCTGCGAAAGGGTGTTTGCCCAGTCTGCCACGAAGGCACAATCAAGAAACGGGAAATCCATCCTGGCAAGTGCCCTTGCTGCCGCACGACCGTACTGAAGCGGTTCCATAACTTGGACCCGATGCGGACTTGTCCCTCGTGCCGCAAGGGGTGGCTGCAGATACGCAAGAAAGGGCTTCTCAGCAAGGAGATCGTCGCAACTTGCCCTCTCTGTGAATCGGAATTCGCGGGAACTCAAACGGAGGCGAATGCCAGACCTTGGTCGGACTATCTTGCCGAATCCGGACGTTCCGAGTTTGTTATGCACTGCGACAATTGTCGATCTCAGTTCGACGAACTTGCCGATGGTCGTTTGCTGGCGGTGGTAAGCAATGGCAACCTCAGGTATGACCGCCTGTATCCCGAAGAGTGGGACTGCGTCGCCGCCGGCCTCGAACCTGGTACAGGCAACGCCGAATGCCTCGTGTGCTCAGCCGACTTCTATGTCGATGGAGACCAAGTCACCTTGCTCGCAACGAAGGACGACCCTTTCGGATTCGCGAAAGAGCACCTGGGCCGATTGCTGACCTTTGAGGACAATCGCTGGATGGCCGTCGGCAAGTTCAGCCCAAATCCGGGCCTTGTCTGCCTC
>JADZBW010000009.1 GCA_020851885.1 Fimbriimonadaceae bacterium
ATCAGATCCTGACTGCATTTCCAGACATCCGCGTGGACGTGCAAGAGATCATCGTCGACCGAGACCGCACCGCCATTCGATTCACCATGGATGGCACCCATCGTGGCGACCTCTATGGGCTCCCTGCTTCCAATCTGGCCTTTCGCGTATCGGGTCAGACCATCCTGCGATGGGAAAACGGACAAGCCGTCGAGGCTTGGAACAACTACGATCAGCTTGGTTTGCTTCAACAGATCGGCTGCATCACCCAGCACCTGAATTAGTGTCCCTATGGAAGATCCCACGCCGATGCAAAGTCAAGTCGCTGATTTCGCCCACGCCTACTTCCTCGAGGTGTGGAACGAGCGTAATGACGCGGCGATGGAGCGTTACCTGGCTCCTGACTTCGTGGAACACGGCATCTCGGAAATCGACGCGATCCCCATGGATTTAGCTGACTTTCGTCGGTTTAGACGCCGGTTCCTCGACACCTTTCCGGACTGCGTCTTTCATATCGAGGACATTGTCAGCGAGGGAGATTCCGCATGCATACGATTTCGAGTCGATGGCACCCACCTCGGCGATGCCTTTGGAGGCCCAGCCACTGGCAACCGGATGTCCATCACCGGACTCACCTTTGTCAAGGTTCGCAATGGCAAGTTCGTGGAGTCCTGGGACAACTACGATAAGCTCCAGTTGATGCGCCAGATCGGATTGGTCGCATAGCGTTGACGCGGTTCCGTAGGACCCATTTAACCTTCGACGGGTCCATGCCATAATTTGCGAATGACTGCCGCCCCCCTGCAAGAAACTCGCTTTCGATTAAGCGAGCAGCAGGCGCGAGAGCTCGCTGAGACCTACGGTACGCCGCTGTACGTGGTTGACGAAGCGCATTTCCGCCAGCGCATTCGAACTTACTGCGATGGCTTTCGAGCCGTGGCTCCCACCGGAGAGCTGAGTTTTGCCACCAAAGCGAACTCCACGGTGGCGCTTATCAAGATCGCCTACCAAGAAGGCTGCTCCATCGACGTCGCCTCAGAAGGGGAGTTTCGCGCGGCATTGATGGCCGGCGTCCCTGCATCCGCCTGTCATCTCCATGGCAATAACAAGCAGATTGGCGAACTGGAGACGGCGATTGAAGCAGGGATTGGGATGATCGTCCTCGACAACTTCGAAGAGATCGAATGCATCGCCAAGTTCGCAGGGCATGGAACCAAGTTCGTGATTCGCCTGGCGCCCGGAGTGGACCCTGTGACTCACGCCAAGATCTCGACCGGTCAGGCAGACACCAAGTTTGGCTTCAACATCATGGACGGATCTGGCGAAAGAGCCCTCCTCCGCGCCATCGAGCTTGGTCTGCCCGTGATCGGCTTCCATTGCCATGTAGGCTCGCAACTCCTTGATCCCGAAGCGCAGATCTCGGGCGGCGAATTGATTGCCAAGTTCGCCGCCGAGATGAAGGTCCGCCATGGCTTCGAAACCACCTACCTCAATGTGGGCGGAGGCTTGGGAGTTCGATACACCGATGGTGATGTCCCCATGAGCCATGCCGACTATTGTCGCGAAATCGTCGTTGCCATCGACAAGGCCCTGGCGGACACCGGCTTGAATCCAAAGCTTGCTCAGGAGCCCGGAAGGTCGCTCATCGGTGAGTCCGGAGTGACCCTCTACAGGGTCGGCTCCGTCAAGATCGTTCCCGCCAAGGAGATCGGCACCAGAACCTACGTTGCCGTCGACGGCGGCCTTTCGGACAACCCCCGCCCCGCCCTTTACGGCAGCAAGTACACGGTCGAGCGGGTCGCACGAAAACGGCCAGATGGAACCGGCTCGGGGGGTGACCGCACCTACACCGTCTCTGGCAAGCACTGCGAAACGGACAAGCTTTTTGGCGATGTTCAACTACCCGCCGACCTCGCCGCCGGTGATCTGCTCCAAGTCCTGTGCACGGGAGCCTACAATAGCTCGATGGCCAGCAACTACAACCGCTACCCTCGCCCCGCAACCGCACTGATTTTCAGGGATGGAAGCCATACCCTGATCCAGCGTCGGGACACCTATGAGGAGATGTTGGCCCGCGAGATCCTTCCCAAGGAGCTTGCCTAGATGACGACTCTGCCGCCCGAGGCCTTTCTGGCGATTGGGATCGTCATCTTCTTCGGCCTTGGGCTTCACGAATACGCCCACGCCAAGTTCGCCGACATGGCAGGCGATCCTACGCCCCGCTACTATGGTCGGGTCACCCTGAACCTTTTCAAGCACTTCGATCCGCTCGGCGCTCTGATGATCGCCATCACCGCGATCTCAGGATTTGGCATCGGCTGGGGCAAGCCGGTACCCATGGACCCGCGCAAGATGCGAAACCCGAAGTGGGACCACTTCATGGCGGTCGCGGCCGGACCCCTTTCAAACTTGCTCCAGGCGGTCGTTTGGGCGATTATTCTGCGAGCCCTCCTTGCCTCCGGGGTCCATTTCAACAACTTCGCCGGGATGCTATGCCTCTTTGGCGTCACCGTGAATCTCTCACTCTGCTTCTTCAATTTGATTCCCCTCGGTCCCTTGGATGGGCATTGGCTGATCGGCACGTTCATGCCGGAGAACATGCGCGCCAAATGGTATTTGTGGAACCGCCAAATGGGCAGTTTCCTTTTGCTCGGAATCGTCATTCTCGGGCAGCTTTCGAACACCTCGGTGATCGCCAGAGTGATCGGCCCTCCGATCCGGTTCTTCTTCAGCCTCCTCGTTGGGACACGGATGGACATGTTCTGATGGCAAACCGACGCATCCTCTCCGGTATGCGGGCCACCAACCCGCGACTTCACCTCGGCAATTACGAGGGAGCCCTCCGCAATTGGGTGGAGATGCAGAATGATGGGTTCGACATGTTCTGCATGGTCGCCGATTGGCACGGCCTCACCACGATGTACGAAGATAGCGCGGAGATCAGCCGCAATGCCCGCGAGGTTGCCAAGGATTACATCGCCGCCGGGATCGACCCTGAGAAGTCGGCCCTTTTCATCCAGAGCCATGTCAAGGAGCACGCCGAACTTCACTTGCTCTTTAGCATGATCACCCCCCTCGGCTGGCTGGAACGCACCCCCACCTACAAGGAAAAGCAACAGGACCTCGGGACCACCGAGCGGGAACCCTACGGCCTTCTCGGCTACCCCGTCCTGCAGACCGCCGATATCCTGCTCTACAAGCCCTACGGCGTGCCGGTCGGTCGGGACCAAGCGCCGCACCTGGAGATTGGCAACGACATCGCTGCCCGATTCAATCGACTCTATGGCGTCGAAGTCTTCCAGCCCTACAAGTATCTGATCCCCGAGGATGAGAATCGGGCCAAGGTGCCCGGTCTCGATGCCGACGAGAACGGCGTGCTGAGGAAGATGAGCAAGTCCTATGACAACTGCATCTATCTGAGCGCCACTCCCGACGAAATCGCCGAGCACATCAAGAAGGCTTTCACCACCCCTACCAAGCTCCGCAAAACCGATCCGGGCGTCCCCGAAGGTTGTGCAGTCTGCCAGTACCTCAAGCTCTATTCGCCCGATTGGCAACGGCAATGGGATGAAGATCGGGCCGGTGAGCGCGGCTGCATGCAAAGCAAAAAGGAGCTGACCGAGATCCTCGTGGAGTTCCTGCGACCGTTCCGCGAGCGTCGAGCCCAGTTCGACGATGGGTCGATTGAAGAGATTCTGGCCAAGGGCGCGGAGAAGGCTCGCGAGGTCGCTTCGGCAACCATGTCGGAAGTCCGTGCGGCGATGGGTATCTACTAGAGAAGCCGCTGGCATCCAGATTCTGCCCGCTATGAGCGATTCCTTGTTAGCGAGGAATCAGTCCAGGGAGTCGTTCACCTGGCCCGCTCCTCCAAAGCGACGTCCGGATCGACCATAATAATGGGAGTGACCGACCCAGCCCGTCCTGCCCTCGACTTTTCCAAAGTCCGCGCGGTTTACTTCGATCTCGACGACACCCTTTGCGCCTATTGGGATGCCTCCAAGCTGGGCTTGCGCACCGCATTCGACACCCATCCGGTCCCCGGCCAATCCTCCGAAGACATGGTGCGCCATTGGGCCGCCGCCTTTCGTGATTTCGCACCCTACTTGAAGCAGACCGGCTGGTACGAAGGCTATCTCATAAGTGGTCAGCCGACGAGAATCGAGCAGATGCGGTTGACGCTATTGGAGGCCGGTGTGGACGACCCCGACCATGCAGAGCGCCTCAGTGAAGCCTATATGGTGAGTCGCGACCTGGCCCTCGCCCTTTTTCCGGATGCCCTGGACTTACTGGAATACCTCAAGCCCAAATACCCGCTCGGCATGATCACCAACGGGCCCGCGGATATTCAGCGACAAGAGGTCGAAACCCTCCATCTGACCGACTACTTCAAGCACATCTTCATCGAGGGCGAAGTCGGTGAGGGCAAGCCCCTGGCCAGCGTCTTTGAGCGCGCTCGGGCGGCGATGGATTGCCAACCCCATGAAATTCTCTATGTCGGCAACAGCTACGACCACGACATCGCCCCGGCGATCCAAGCCGGTTGGCGGACGGTCTGGGTGCGGCGTGAAAGCGACGTGCCGCCGAGCGCCGATCTAGAGAATCCGCCAAGGCACAAGGACGCGCCAGAGGGCGCTCCGCAGCCTGATCTCGTGATCGGAGAATTGAGCGAATTGCTTCCCCTGCTTTAGCAGGCTCACATGTCCTTGGCTGCCGCTTCTGCCGCCGCCCGCACCGAATCCCTGCCCCAAAAGGCGAAGTTCTCCAACAGCTCCTTCATCGCGGGGCCGCCGTATTTCTTGGCCACCTCGATCGCCCGTTTCACTTCATCGTCGTCGCCAAAGGTGAGAATGCTAACCAAAACCCCTTGCCCGCCCTCACCCAGGAACTCGGTCCGTAGATTCTCGGGAATCGACTTGTCCATAAGATCCAGCGCGGACAACCGGGTGGCCTTGTTCTCAGAGTCGGACAGAGCGATCGCCAAGTGGGCGGCATGGCGGACGTCGAGTCCTTCCGCCTTGGTCGCCATCGCTGCCTGGGTCTTGGAGACCACCGTCTTGGCAAAGCCCTCCGAGGGGTCGATTCGCCGCAACTGGTCGACGTACCATTCGGTTGCTTCTGCCGAAGAAGTCGGCCCCACCGCCAAAGCTGGGTCGAGCAGCTTCTTATACTTGGGCGTCGAGAGGTCCACCATACATTCCTTGTCCAGACCAAAGAGTGCGTTCACGTACTGACCATCGG
>JADZBW010000010.1 GCA_020851885.1 Fimbriimonadaceae bacterium
CCGAACGAGATCGAGCATGCGTTGGGGGCCGACGATACAGTTAGCCCCGACGGCCACGACGCCGAGATCGTTCATCTCGGAAGTGCAGCGAACGGGAAGACCTTCGGCCAGCATCTCGCCGTCCTCGATGTAGGCCTTGCTGACGATGATCGGGAGCTTGGTGACCTCATGCAGAGCCTCCACCGCCACCCGGAGCTCGTTCATGTCGATGTAAGTCTCGAGAATGAAACCATCCACGCCACCTTCTTCGAGGGCGAGAGCCTGTTGGCGGACGGCTTCGGCAACCTGGGCTTCGGTGACGTGCCCAATCGGTTCAATAGGTTTGCCGCAAGGCCCGATCGCCCCGAGCACCACTCGCTCATCGCCAGCCGCCTCGCGAGCCATTCGAGCGCCCGCGATATTCAGATCACGAATGTGGATGCCCCGGCCCTCCAAGCGGATTGCATTGGCTTGGAAGGTGTTGGTCTCCACCATATCCGCGCCCGCTTCGAAGTAGGCTTCGTGGACTTGGCGAACCAGATCGGGCGCCAAGAGGTTGGCCAGATCGTAGGGTTGGTTTGCGAATCCGAGGGAAGCGAGGCAGGTGCCGTTCGCCCCGTCGCCGATCAGAACTTCGGACTCGAGGGCTCGAAGAAGTCGCACTATTGAAGTGTACCTGTGGGAACCTAATTCCCTTTGGACTTGGCCTGGATACTGCGCTGAGTTTCGAACGCTGTTAGGCGAAGTTGCTTCAGCGCCTCCAATTCTTCGGGATGAAGGTCGAATTTCGTCTTCGTTGGATTGAGAGGGGACATCAAGTGTCCCGGCTCTGCGCAGTCGCTGAGGCCGTAAAGGTGCCCCATCTCGTGCGTCACGATGTTGCGCAAGTAGTCCCCTGACAGATTCCTGCCACCAGGCCACTTGGTTCGGGCCAAGATGGTTGCCCTGTACTCGTCTATCGCTTCGCCTTCGGGCGAACTCGTCACGGCGCGAGACTGCGAACAATAGCCGCCGACTTGCACGTTCTGCAGGACGACTTCCTCCCGAAAGTCGATACGCACTTGAGCGTCGCTCTCATTCTGAACGGTTCGCAACGATCCTTCACCCAAGACGCTGTTCCAGTAACGCACGGATTCGCTCGCTGCCTTCAGACAATCCTCTTTTTGCGACTCGGCGACGTTCGACAGGTCGAAGTAGATGTTGAGGCCCTGATCGTGGAGGACGATCCGCGTGTGAGCGAGGGCCAGGGAGGTTTGACCGGATTCAAGCGCCATTTTGGCCCGATCTAAGTGTTGGAGAACGTCCGAAAGGTAATCGCTTTCGTTAAGGATGGGATTCGCCAGCGCGGGCACCGATGCCAAGCATGCGATGAGCGAATAAGCCAGCCTATTGCGAACCAAACGTAGCTCCCCTCGGAAAGGCCGGACGGAACGGAATGCAACCCGCAGAAACCCCACCTAGGGTTCATTCCATTTCGGCTCTCCCGTACACCTAGCATCGGTACGAGGGTCAAAATCTTTACCTCACACTGGTGAAATCACTAGGGTATTTCACATTATGTGGAAGGCAACTCTGGGAAAAGTGCATTTCCGGGAAGGAAATTGGCGGACGGAGAATCGAATCTTGTTGAAGGTTCAGGAGGCATCACGTCATGGAGAAGGTTCGAGTTGGTCTAATCGGTTGCGGCGGGTTTCAGCGATATCGAGTCGGGAATCTGCTCAAGGTGAAGGATGCGGAAATCGCCGGGCTTGCGGACCCATCGGACGATCAACTCGACGCCATGCGCGCCGCCCATCCAACGACTGCGAACGTGCCTGCCTACCACGACTATCGGGAGATGATTGAAAAGGGTGGTCTGGATGCCGTGCTGATTGCGACTCCCCACACTCAACACATCGATCAGATCCTCTTCTCTCTGGACCACGGTCTCCACACGCTTTGCGAGAAGCCGATGGTTACCACGGTAGCCGATGCGCACCGCGTCATTGCCGCTCGCGACAAGGCGAACAAGCAGGGGATGGTCAGTTACCAGCGCCACTTTCAAGCGGAGTTCCGCTACATCCGCGAAAAGATCATGAGCGGTGAAGCTGGCGAAGTGAGCTATATCGCTGCCTTGCAGTGCCAAGGTTGGAAGAAGGGCACCGCCGGTACATGGAGGCAAGACCTGAGTCTCAGCGGCGGGGGCCAGCTTAACGACTCGGGGAGCCATCTGATCGATATCATGCTGTGGTCGACCGGCCTGAAGGCAGAATCGGTCTCGGCGAAGATCGACAATCGGGGCACGGAAGTGGATATCGATTCCGCTCTCGCGATCAAGTTCCGGAACGGAGCCTTGGGGACGATCACCGTCGTGGGGGATGCGCCGAAGTGGCATGAGGACATCACCATCTGGTGTTCTCGAATGATGTTCGCGATCCGGCAGGATCAGGGACTCACCGTTCAATATGCCGATGGCAGCCGGTTCAAGGCAGAAAATTTGATTGGCGGAACCACGGCTGATCAGAATTTCATCGATGCGATCCAAGGTCGCGGCAAAGTGGAGTCGCCGTTTGAATGTGGGTTGGAAGTGATTCGGCTCACCGAAGCGGCATGGAAATCCGCGGAAGCAAGCGGCGGTTCCGTATCGGTGGATAGCCTGGGATAGGTCGGTCAATGCTCCTGCATCGACGAGGAGGTTGTAGGAACGGCGGGCGTGATTCCTTGAACTTTCACTTTTTTTTGAAACTTCCGCCTATTTTGAGCCATCATAGAGGTATAACTTCCCAGCGGGCGCTATGGCAGATCAGGCGATTTGGCAAACAGAAGGAACGAGCAAACGTGCGGCGGTGCAGGGCATGTTTGCTGAAATCGCGCCTACCTACGACCTGCTCAACTCCGTCATGTCTTTGCGCCTGCACCATCGATGGCGGTCGTTTGCGGTTCAAAAATTGAACCTGAAACCAGGCGACGGCGCTCTCGACGTCTGTTGTGGGACCGGCGACTTTATGGCTCCATTGCAGAAGGCAGTGGGGGAAAACGGCTTTGTGGCGGGCATCGACTTCTGCCTCCCCATGCTGCAGAAGGCGGTCGGCAAACCTGGGACGGGATCGATCTCTCCGCGCCTGGGACTCGGGGACGCCTGTCAGCTTCCAATTCAAGCCAATGCCCTGCAAGGCGTGAGCGTCGGTTGGGGGATTCGAAATGTGCCAGATATCGACCGGGCCCATCAGGAGCTCTTCCGCGTTTTGAAGCCGGGCGGGCGCTTCGTCAGTCTGGACATGGCCAGGCCCAGAAACGCGGCCATGCGCAAGGTTTCCGAGTTCGTTTTCAATACGCTTGTGCCCTGGATGGGGTCGCTATTCGGGAAAACAAAGGCATATACCTACCTTCCGAAGAGCACCCAGAAGTTCTGGACGCGCGAGCAATTAGCCGCCTCGATGAAGAGTGCCGGTTTCGCCGAAGTTGGGTTCAAGGACCTCTTTTTCGGCAATATCTGTATCCATTGGGGCCGCAAACCATGACCGCTTCCGCACTCATCGATCTCAGCAATGGCCGGATTCGGCCCGAACTCCTGATCCAGGTCTCTGAGGAAGTTGCCTTTGTAGAAGCGGAACTCGATCGGCAGATGCATTCCCAGGTTGCGATGGTGAAGGACGTTTCCCATCACACGCTGGATGCCGGGGGCAAGCGGCTGCGGCCCGCATTTGTGGCTCTGAGCGCGAAGGCGACCGGCCTACCCTACGACGAGGAGCGTTCTCGAAAGATCGGCGCATGCATGGAGATGATCCATATGGCGACCCTGATCCACGACGATGTGATCGACAACTCGGCGACGCGTCGCGGCCGGGATACGGCGAGCGCGGTTTACGGAAACACGGGTTCGATCTTGGCGGGCGACGTGCTGCTTGCCAAAGCGATGCGGATTCTCGCTGAAGATGGCGATCTGGCAATCATCCGGACGACCAGCCATAGCGTGGTCGAAATGGCGGAAGGAGAGGTTCGTGAACTGGAGACCCGGCTTCAATTCGACTTGGAAGTGTCCGCCCATTTGGAGATTCTCAGACTGAAAACCGCCAGCTTCATTCAGTGCTGCTGTGAAGTCGGCGCACTGATTGCCGGAGCATCGGGAGAGATTCACCAGGCGCTTCACGATTACGGCCACCACGTCGGCATGGCCTTCCAGATCGTGGACGACCTCCTCGACTATCGCGGCGATAAGGCCAAGACTGGCAAGCCTCAGGCAACCGACTTCCGCGAGGGGCAGGCCACCTTGCCGCTCATTTACCTCCGGAACAAGTTGAGCGAGCAGGAAGCGAGTGTGGCGCGGCAGAAATTCGGAAGCGGCGTAACGGACGACGAGATTCGAATGATCTCTGGATGGATGGCAACCCGCGGTTCCTACCAAGAAGCAGAGAAGTTGGCCATTCACCACGTCGGCGAGGCGCTTTCCGCCCTTGCCAAGCTTCCTGAGACCCCTTCGAGAGACCTGTTGGAAACCGTTGCCCACTACGTGATCAAGCGCGAGCTGTAGCCAAACCCAGACCTGCCCGTGAGTTCATAATCTCCTGTGCCCGCTCCCTACCGACTTGCCATTTTCGACCTCGACGGAACCTTGTTCCGAGGCGAAGAGCCGATTCCGGGCGCCGTGGAGGCCTTGGGCAGATCGAGGGGTCAAGGGATTCAGATCCGATTCCTCACCAACAACTCGAGCCAAACACGGGAAACTTACGTTGCCAAGTTGTCGAGCATGGGATTTGAAGCGCGGGAAGAGGAAGTCTATTCCACCGGGATCGGTACCGCGACCTACATGCGGGAGGAGGGTCTTGTTTCGGCATTCGTGGTGGGCGAAGACGGACTCAAGGAAACCTTGACTCGGGAGAGGATAGCGATGACCGACAACGATCCCGAGGCGGTGATCGTCGGAATCTGCAAGAGCTTCTCCTATGACCTCCTCAACCAAGCGATGCAGCACATTCGTGCGGGCGCCCGATTTATCGCGACCAATACCGACGCCACTTATCCCATGGAAGGTGGACGGTTCATTCCAGGTTCTGGATCCCTGGTTGCGGCGGTTCGGACTTGCACGGGTCAAGAGCCGGTGGTCATCGGGAAACCGGAACCGTTCTTGGTGGAGATGATCTTGCAGGACGCCGGCGTTCAGCCGAGCGACGCACTGGTGGTTGGGGACCGCATGGATACCGATATCGAAGCGGGCCGCCGGGCAGGCTGCCAGACTCTCTTGGTGCTGACCGGCGCCTCGCCGTCGGCTCCCCAAGGTCAGCCATACCTTCAAAGCGTCGCGGATTTGGCATAGCTTGGGGTCGCCTGGATGAACTGGTATTCTGCTCCAAACCATGAGCTTGGTCGGTAGAGTCGGGCGCAGAAGACCGAGGGCACGTATCGCGATGGCGATTCTCTATGTGATCCTTTCCGTTGGCGCGCTGACCACGATCTACCCCTTCGTGCTCATGATTTCCACCGGCTTCAAAGGGGCGACCGATCAGAACGATAACAAGCTCATCCCGACCTACTGGACGGAGATCGAGTCACGGGATGAGAAAGGCGTCCTCAAGCCCGAATCGCTGTTAGGTAAATACATCGACGATAAGTATCGAGGCGACGCGGGAATGATCGCTTCAAGCCGAATCGGGGCTGACGCATCTCCGACCGAGATCGATCGTTACCGGCGCTTTCTGATGGAGCTCCCGCTCGATTACTGGATGGCGGGGTTCCAGCAGGCGCCCAATCAAGTGACGAGTCGCCTGGTGAACCGGTATCAGGGATGGTTGAAGCGGCGATATCCAACAATCAACGATCTCAACGTTGCCTATACCGAAGAGAACACCGCCTTTCAAACCGTCGTGATTCCCAGTGAGCAGCTTGACAAGAAGTCTTGGGTGCCGAAACGGGACCGCAAGTATTTGGAATGGCTCGAGTTCAAGGCGACATTGCCGGCGGAGTATCGAATTCCGGTTCGTACGCAGTGGATTTTCCAGCAATGGGTGAAGTCCAAGTATCAAGGACAATTCCCCTTGGTTCCGGATGATCTCAAGGGCAAGGCGACAAAATTCGAGGAGTTGACCGTCCCGAGTTACAACGCTTACATGGCCGAGTTCAATGAAAAAGGTCTGCCCATAAGATATTGGGGAGGGGCCGCCGAGTCGCAGTGGCTCCGATATGTCGATCACGGAAACTTGGGCATCACAAAAGAAGATGGGCTGATCCCCATCTCCCAGGCGCATCTACCGATCGCTGGTTTTGAGAAGGCAACGCTGCTCCAGAATCAGGCGTTCGTCAAACGAGACTTCACATTGCGAAACTACAGCTACGTGCTGGATTACATCCTTCTGAACGGTCGCACCGTCTGGAACACCGTCTTCTTCTGTTTCTTGGCCGTCATCACCCAGCTCACCGTGAATCCTTTAGCGGCCTACGCGCTCTCCAGGTACCCGATTCGGGCGAGCGGGACGATCCTGATCTTCCTTTTGGCCACCATGGCGTTCCCTGCCGAAGTCGCGTTGATTCCCTCTTTCCTACTGCTGAAAGACCTTGGATTGTTGAACACGTTCGCGGCGCTGGTTCTGCCAACCGCGGCCAGCGGATACATGATCTTCCTGCTGAAGGGGTTCTTCGACTCCTTGCCACTCGAACTCTATGAGGCGGGCCAATTGGATGGGGCAAAGGAAATCACGATGCTGACCCGCATCACACTGCCGATGTCCAAACCGGTACTGGGCTACCTCGCCCTGTTGGCCTTCATGGGGGCCTATGGCACCTTCATCTATGCCTTTCTGGTGGTCCAAGACCAGAAGATGTGGACCTTGATGGTGTGGATCTACCAGCTTCAGAGCATTGCGCCCAAGGCGGTGATGATGGCGGCGATCACGATGGCTGCCCTGCCCACGTTGATCGTCTTTTTGAGCGCGCAACGATTCATCATGCGGGGCATCGTGCTTCCCGGCGAACGTTAGCCCACCAATAGGCCCAAACACAAATATATCGCAACGTATTGAGGCATGATTCGTCTTAGAGGTCGGTGGTTCTCATGAAGACCCTTTTGCTTGCTTCACTTCTCCTTGCGTTTTTCTCGGGCTGTCTCGCTCAGAATCGTTCGGACGTCCCATTCCAGGTCATCGCCAAGGGCCAGTACTCTGGAGAGAACGACCAGGGTCTGAAGGTTTTCCGAACCGAGCGCGCGATGGAGGAGTTCTCCAAGGATCGGGCACAGGACCTTCCCAAGCGTCTTGTCAAGGATATCGATTGGGAGAAAGAGCAGGTGCTCGTGATTTTTGGGGGCCAACAATCGACCGGCGGTTATTCGGTCTCGGTAAAGCGCATTGCCAGTGTCGATATCCAGCGCCTGCAAGTGGAAGCGATCCTGCACAAGCCCGGGCCAGATTCAATCAACACCCAAGCTCTCACGACGCCTTATATCGTCATCAAGATGACCCGTCAGGTTGCCGTCGTCAAAGTGAAATTCGTAGTGGAATAGGCTCGGATGATTCCATCATCACCGCCGCGTAGGTTGGCGAAGCGCCCATCGTCTTCAGCGGCAGGCCCACCGGTGTGAATTCAGCGGCACGATCGGTCTGCCGCTTTCCAGCTTTGCGATTCAAGAAGGGGCGCTCGAAGGCGAGGCTGAAGAGCCAAGTTGCGGCGAGGATAATCGGTAAACCGATTACCAAACAGTAGACCATTTCCATCGCATCGCCTTTAGCCCAACCAGGCTTGTTGACAAAAATCACCTGGAGGATTGGATGGTGCATGAGATAGAGGCTGTACGAGAAGGCGCCCAAGCGGATGAGCGGCCTCCATCCGAATGAACCAGGGATCCGCAGCCAAGGGGCCACCGCCCCGAGGTAGACAAGGCAGGAAACCGCGAGACCGATGAAAAGGTCGCTGGGGATCTGGGACTTCTGGCCAACGGTGGCAAAGACCCCGATCGCCGAGGCGACGAGGGTCATGGATGCCAACCTTGGCTGAACACCCACATACAGGTTCGGGCGGTAGGCCAGATGCGCCGTCGCCATCCCGACCAAGAACAAGGGCAGGTACCAAGGATAGAGCTTCAGAGCGACCGGGAACTGCCATAGGACAAGGGCGGCGGCCGCCGATCCCAGGGCCACGAGATTGAACCTGCCGACCTTGAAGATCAGCCAGACGAACAGCGGAAAGACGACATAGAGTTGTGCCTCGATTGCGATGCTCCACAAGACGCCGTTGAGTCGGTACATCCAATCCGGCGACAGATTGTGGACCATGAAGACGTGGGCCAAGAGGTTTTCCCGCGTCACCGGTACATATTGCGAGTACGGCAGACCAGTTTGATGCTGAGTTATCCAATAGCAAACGCCAACCGAAAGGGCGAGACAGGCGTAATAGGCGGGCAAGATGCGCCAGGCCCGGCGTTGATAGAATCGCTTTCGGTCGTGGATTCGTCCGTCCTTGCCATTGAAGAGCGAGAGCTGAAGGCAGAAGCCGCTGAGGACGATAAAGGCAGCGACGGCAAGGTGCCCGAACGTGAAGGGCGCCATCAGGCTTTGAAGCCAGGCAGGTGCCGTGCTCTTCCCCTCCAGAAAGCGGGGGTCCACAATGTTCACAAAGTGGCTCAGGACCACATAGAGGGCGGCAACGCCACGCATGCCCTCGACGAGTTCGAGGCGTTCGGTGGGGTTGACGGGCGAAGTTCTGCCCGCTCGTCGACGCATCCTTCCATGATGACACTCCCGAGCCTGGCGGCGAACCCTGTAAGGATTGCCGAGCCGATTGCGAAACCCTGCGCCGATCCGTGCGTCAATATAGGACATGAATCCTTCGTCCTTCCTATTTAAGACGGCGCTGGCTCTGCTTGCGTTTTGCCTATTTACCAACGGCGAATCTCAGATAGATCGGCAAAGCATGGTGGTTTGGCGAACCTACCATCGCGGCCTGATGTCGGGCGCCAAGCAAACGGAGACGTATGTTTTCGAGACGGAGGGGCAGTTCCAAAACTACTGGTCGAAGGTGATCGGCCCCATTGGAGGCAAGATGCCGACCGGCGGCATTGATTGGTCCCGTGAGAAACTTGTCGCGGTTAACCTCGGTTCGCGTCCCAATCCTGGATATGAGATCGTCGTCGCCTCGATGAAGCGTGTGCGGTCGGCCGAAATCCTCGTAACGTTCCAGGAGAAGCTGCCCATTCCAGGAATGAACTACCCGCAGATGACGATCAGTCCCTTTGTCATCGTCAAGATGGATCGGATTCCAGGCCTGATCACCTTCAAAGGCGAGACGGTAAAGAGCAATATTGGGATTATCAAGGGGCAGGGCAACTGCTGTGGCGACGTTTGCCGGTGTTGCGAAAACTGCGGTTGCGGTTGCCAGCACGGCGGTGGAAAGGACCACAAGTAGTTCCGAGAGACGTTCGATCACAATGGTCTCATGACCGCCGAGATCGTCTCCGTTGGAACCGAGCTTCTTCTGGGTCAGATCGTCGATACCCATGCGCCGACGATGGCGCGCATCCTCGCCGATTGCGGGATCGGCTGTCGACGTCGACAAACCGTGGGGGACAATCTCGATCGGCTCGTGGAAGCGCTCGATGTCGCCTTGGCCCGCGCAGACTTGGTCGTCACGATCGGCGGACTGGGTCCGACGCAGGACGACTTGACGAGAGAGGGGATCGCCGCCGCGTTAGGTGAAGATCTTGCCCTCGATCCTGATTACGAGAAGACGCTGCGCGAAATCTTTGCTTTGCGCCGGTTCACTTGGGTGGAATCCAATATTCGCCAGGCAATGCGACCACCAAGCGGACGGTTTCTAGAAAACCCAAACGGCACCGCACCCGGCTTGCTGTGCGAGAAAGGGGGAAAGATCGTCATCGCACTTCCGGGTCCACGGAACGAGTTCAATCCGATGGCGGAAGGAGTTGTTCGGGAGTATTTGGAGCGTGTGCAGGGCGGAAAGGTGATCCACTCCCGGACGCTACGAGTATGTGGACTCGGGGAGAGCCTTGTGGAGGAGAAGGTCCGGCATTTGATGCAGGGTGACAATCCATCGGTGGCCCCCTATGCCCACCCCGCCGAAGTGCATTTGCGACTCACCGCATCGGCAGGTTCGGTGGCGGAAGCCGAAAAGCTGCTCGATCCCATGGAGGCACAAATTCGGCAACTCTTGGGCAACGCGATCTACGGCATTAACGACCAGACGCTCGAAAGTGCGGTGATCGACCAATTGCGGGAGGCCAATCAATCGATATCCCTGGCGGAGAGTCTGACCGGAGGTTGGTTGGGTATGCGATTGACAAGCGTGCCCGGCGCGAGCGATGTCTTCCGAGGAGGGGTCATTTCCTACACGAGTGACGCTAAGAAGGAGCTGCTCGGAGTTTCGGAAGAGACGCTCCGCCAGTTCGGACCGGTTTCCGAGGTGTGCGCTCGTGAGATGGCCATCGGTTGCCGTGAACGTCTCGATGCGACGATCGGAGTGTCTCTCACGGGCAATGCCGGTCCGACGAGCGACACGGACGGCAAACCGGTCGGCTTGGTCTTCCTGGGAATTGCCCAGCCGAACCAGGTCCAGGTGTGGGATTACCGGTTTCGAGGATCTCGGGAGGACATTCGCCAGAGGTCGACGCAGATCGCGTTGGTCAAATTGAGAGAATGTCTGTTGGAAGTGGATCCGACCTCATAGAGGCGAATTTGCCGCGAGCGCATTCGGTAGCCTTAGGACATCGTCACAGGTGTTGATTTACAAATGAGTCTCATTCTTGGAACCATCATGGCCGCCTCATTGGCCCAATCACCGAAGGTCGTGGACCTCCAAACCGTCCGCAGCATCACCGCAAGCACGACGGTGAAGCCTGGCGACTACCTGGTGCCAACCCCAGAACCCTACAACGAGCAAACGAGCGCCTCGATCACGATTCGCGGCGACAATCTCGTCGTGGACTTCCGGGGAGCCACCCTCCGGGGCACACCTGCGACCGCCGAGCCCGATGAGCGCAAGGGCACTGGAATCTACGTGACTGGCAAGAACATCACAATCCTCAATGCCAAGGTCCATGGATTCAAGATCGGATTACAGGCCAGGAATTCTCCCGGCCTCCGAATCATCAATTGCGACTTTTCCAACAACTGGAAGCAACGGCTGCTCAGCACTCTGGACAAGGAAGATGGGGCGGACTGGATGAGCTATCACCACAATGAGAAGGACGAGTGGCTGCGGTACGGGGCGGCGATCTATCTTCGAAAGTGCGATGGGTTCGAGGTGAAAGGTACGACGGCAGAGGGCGGACAGAACGGCCTTATGCTGATGGAATGCAACAAGGGCAGGGTCTGGAATAACAACTTCTCGTTCCTCAGTGCAATCGGTATCGGGATGTACCTTAGCAGCGAAAACCGGATCATGCATAACCGGATCGACTGGTGTCTGCGTGGGTTCAGCTATGGGGTCTATAACCGAGGTCAGGACTCCGCCGGCATCCTCATTTATGAACAATCCAACAAGAACATCTTTGCCTATAACTCAGTGACTCACGGAGGGGATGGTTTCTTCCTGTGGGCTGGGCAAACGACCATGGACAACGGCAAAGGCGGCTGTAATGACAACCTCCTCTTCGGCAATGATTTCAGCCATGCGCCGACCAATGGAATTGAGGCCACCTTTAGCCGAAATGAGTTTGTAAACAACCTGATCCTCGAGTGCTGGCACGGCGTCTGGGGCGGTTACAGTTACGAAACGAAGATCGTTGGCAACATCTTTGGCTTCAACTCTGAAGCAATCGCAATCGAGCATGGGCAGGACAACTCGATCTTGGCCAACAGGTTCTATCGGGACAACGAAGCCATCAATCTCTGGTTCAACGATCGACCTCAGGACCCGAACTGGGGCTATGCCAAGTACCGGGACACCCGAAGCCGGGACTATAAGATCGCCAACAACCTGTTTGAAGACACCTTCAAGAACGCGATGAAGATCAACAACACGATCAAGGTCGACATCGATTCGAATACCGTTCGTTTCCCGGGCAAGTTATTGGATATCACCGGTCCAAAGTCGGCTTCCATCAATTTCACATCCAATCAGGTTCAAGGGATCAACAACGCCTTGATCACAACCGGGGTTACTGCAAATGAGAACAACAAGTTCACCGGTGGAAGGGAACCGCTGCCGGCAGCAAGCTCCCTCAATCAGGGCGATGTCAGCGACTATGCAAGCAGATTCTCGCTCTCTTGGCTTCCAAATTCAGCATTGAAGGCGCCTTGGAACAGCGACGCGAAGGCGAGCGTGCCGAAAGAAGCGCAGCCCTTCACCGTAACCCCGATGCCCGGCGGCATGAACCCGTTCCTGAAGAAGACTCAGCTGAGGGGGTGGCGCTACATGTTGGTGGACCAATGGGGGCCGTACGACTTCAAGTCGCCACTGCTCTGGCCCCGCGAGGCATCCGCCGTAGGGGGAGGGGTTGCGATCGATGCCAACGGGAAGCAATCGACGGGGACGCCGACATGGACCCAGAAGTTTGAGATTCTCGGACCCAAGGGGCGATGGAAGTTGGTTTCCAAGACTGGGTACTCCTCGGTTTCGGCGACCGAGGGTACGGTTCCCGGTTTCATCGATGCCACCCTATCGGGCAAGCGGCCGAG
>JADZBW010000011.1 GCA_020851885.1 Fimbriimonadaceae bacterium
CCACGGCGGAGACTCCCACTGAAGCGATGCCGGAAGCATCGCTGGAGGACGTGGCAACCCAGGGGCTTAGGGACCGGGCCGATCTTCAGTCCCAGCGCAAGCAGGTGGAAGCCCAGCGATTTACCGTCCTGCGAGCCGATCGGGATGCCGGGTTCAGCTTCGACCTCAACCTCAACTTCTCACGGAACTTCAGCCCAAACGAGAATGAGAATCGCAACCTCCAACTGCTGGTGACTTACCCGCTCTTCGACGGAGAGAGGCTACGAGAACAGGCTCGCGAGACGCGCCTCTCTTGGGAGAGTTCGAAGGCGACGCTCAGTCAGTCCGAGCGCGAAGCCCGCGCTCAGATCGAGTCTGCTTATATCGAGCATCGCCAGAATGCGGAGCGTGTTTCGACCGCCAAACTCGCTCTCGAAGCGGCGCAGGAGAACTATCGGGCGGCCAAGGCCGCGCAGGATGAAGGCGCGAACGACGTCATCGCCGTCCTCACCGCTCAGGTAAGTTTGGTGACGGCGGAGTCAAATCTGATCGAGGCGACGTATGACTATTATGTTTCCGATGTCAACCTTCGACTGGTGACGGGCAAGGTGATTCCGGGCGAAGCGGATCGTTAATGAACAAGGTTTTCTGGCTTATTGGGCTCCTCGTGGTGGGGGGCGGCATCTACTGGTGGTACTCGAAGAGTGCCACTTCTGCTGAAGGCGATGTGGAGTATCGCTATGCCAAGGCGGAAAAGGGCGAACTGGTTCGCTCCATATCGGCTACCGGACAACTGGTTGCCAGCACCACCGTCGATATCAAGTCCAAAGCCGGTGGCAAGATCGTTCGCCTCGCCGTCGATGAAGGATCTTTAGTGAAGAAAGGCGATCTCATTGCCGAGATCGACCCCGCCGACACCAAAGCCTCTTACGACCAGGCTTCAGCCGATCTAACCTCGGCCCAGGCCCGTGCCGCCCAAGCCCAGGCGAATGTGAAGCTCCAGCAAGCCAATAGCGTGACTTCGGTCCAAGACGCACAGGCCGCTCTGGACACCGCCAAGATCCGCCTTGAACGGGCGAAGATGGAGCAGGTGCGACAACCTGCATTGACCCAAGCTTCGATCCGAAGTGCTCAAGCCGCCTATGAAGAGGCGGTTGAAAACAAGAAGAAACTCGAACTGGTGACAATCCCCCAGCGAAGGCGCGACGTTCAGGGCACTTTCGACAAGACCAAAGCGGATTTTGAAGTCGCAACTGCCGAACTTCAGCGACAACAGAGGCTGCTGGATCAAGGCTTCACCACCAAGCAGTCGGTTGAGAAAGCGACCAGCGCACTCGCTTCTGCCAAGGCCTCAAATCAACTCGCAAAGACAAACCTCGACAACCTCGAACGGGAAATCTCTGCCGATCTGCTGGCGGCGACAACCGCCATCACTCGGGCCAAGGCTCAGGCCGATCAGGCAAGAGCCAATGGTTCGGACACGGACATCCAAACGAAAAACGTTCTTGAATCTGAAAAGGCGGTCAGAGTCGCGGAGATCAACCTTCAGCAGGCTCGAGACGCAACCATCAACGATAAGATCCGGGGAGAGGAGTACCGAGCCGCGCAAGCGTCGACCGTTCGCAGCCGCGTTTCCGTCCAGAACGCAATGGTCCAGTTGGAATCGACCACCGTCCTTGCACCCAGAGACGGAGTCGTTACCACCAAGTACCTGGAGGAAGGCACGATCATCCCGCCTGGTACAAGCACTTTCGCTCAGGGCACCAGCATCGTCCAGCTTAGCGACGTCAACACGATGTTTGTCGAATGCGCAGTGGTCGAAGCCGACATCGCCCAAGTGCGAGTGGGACAGAAGGTGCGAATCGTAACTGAAGCATTCAAAGGTGAAAAGGTCGGTGGAGTGGTGGAACGCGTGAATCCCGCCGCCAAGACCGAGAACAACATCACGGCGGTCAAAGTCCGGGTCAAAGTGCTACCGGGAGCGAAGATCCGACTCTTGCCCGGGATGACCGCCACGTGCGAGTTTCTGACGCTCGAGAAGAAGGATGTTCTCCTGATTCCCAGCCAGGCGGTGATCCGCGAAGGCGAGAAGACCTATGTACAGGTGAAGTCTTCCGATCCGAAGATGCCCGCCCGTAAGGAGATCAAGGTTGGCGAAGTTGGCAATGAAGGCACCGAAGTGCTCGATGGCCTCAAGGAAGGCGACGAAGTGGTCACCGCGACGATCGACCTAAAGGCGCTTCGAGAGACCCAAGAGAAGATGCAGGCTGCCCAAGAGGGCGGTGGATTGGCCGGTGGCCAGGGTCCACGCATGGGTACGCGGCAAACCGGTGCCGGGGGCACGCGTCCGGGGGCTGGCATGAGCATTGGTGGCGGATCGGGTGGTGGGGCAGGTCGAGCCGGAGGAAGGTAGAAGATGACCGTTGGCGACAGCTTCCATTCGGCATTAAGGGCGATTACCGCGAACAAGCTGCGGTCCGCACTCACGATGCTGGGCGTGATTATTGGCGTCGGTTCGGTCATCGCGATGATCGGCATTGGCGAAGGTACTAAGAAGCAGTCGCTCGACAATATCTCCAAGATGGGCTCCAACATGTTGACCGTGATGCCGGACTGGCGGCGCGGCGGCATGAGTCAAGGATCCAATTCCACGGCGACCCTCAAGGACGAAGACGTCCACGATCTCAAGAACCAAGTACCGCTGATCAAGGAAATCTCCGGCGTCGTGAATGGAAATCGCCCGGTCATCTACGGTAACAAAAGCACTCAGACGAGCATCACTGGCGGAGTTCCCGAGATCGCGATTATCCGGAACGCCACCACGATGTTCCAGGGCAAGTGGTTTACCGCCGAGGACGACGTCCTGCAAAAACAGAAGG
>JADZBW010000012.1 GCA_020851885.1 Fimbriimonadaceae bacterium
GATGTACGCCTACGCGGCCCAGTTCGATCCACGCAATCCCGTTTACCAGCGGCGTCATGAGGAACTCCTTGGTTTGACGAAGGGAAGCAAGGCTCAAATCGGTACCGATGAGGATGCGAAGATCGGACCGCCGACGATGACGCTGATCGTGGCGTTTTCGGCGGGAATCTACCTCGTTCTGAGTCGGGAGACGCCGCTGTTTCCTTCGATCTCGCCAATTTCGACTTTGACGCTCGGCGTCCTGAGCCTCTTGTTCTTCACGGGAATTGCGGCGGGGGCTTCGTTATCTGTCGGAGGATGGCTGGATCGGTTTGACTCGACGACGATCACCGCGACGGGGCGCCGGTCACCTACCGTTGCGCTCGGTTTCATCGCGATTGCAAATTTCTGGGCCGCTGCCTTGCTGTACCTCTTCATTGGACTGGCCCAACGTTCTTTCAACTACTCGACTTCCCGAGTCGTTGGGGCTGTGATGCTTCTGACCATTCTCTTCAGCGCCTGCGCGGCGGCATCCTATGCCGTCGACGCCGGTCAGGTGCTGGCTTGGGGCGGGAATCTGCTCTACCTGGGTTCCCTGCTGGGCTGGATGGTTGCGGACGCGTTTCGCCACTGAACGTCCCTCCGGATCGAATTGGCGGCACGTTCATCATTACATCCCTCATAATCTCAGCATGCTTGCCATCGTCTTTCCCGGCCAGGGATCGCAGAAGCCCGGAATGGGCAAACAGCTTCACGACCTCCGCCCGGAATCCCGCGCCGTCTTCGACACGGTTACCGAAGTCACCGGGGTCGACGCCCGGCACCTTTGCTTCGAGATGGATGAGGAGACGCTTCGTAAAACCCAAAACGCGCAATTGGCCCTGTACACAACCGGAGTTGCCGCATGGGCGTGCCTGAATGCCCACCTTCAAGGGGTTGTGGATGTGACCGCTTTTGCCGGACATAGCGTCGGCGAGTATGCGGCGCTGGCGGCAGCCGGAATCCTTTCGGTAGGCGACGGCGCAAGACTCGTCCAGACGCGGGGGCAGATCATGGCTCGGGCCGGTGAGAAGGAACCTGGAACCATGGCGGCGGTCTTGGGGCTGGATCGAGACCAGATCGAGACCGACTTGAAGAAGGTTCGGGGGGTCGTGGTGGTCGCCAATGACAATTGCCCGGGTCAGCGGGTGATCAGCGGCGAAGTGGACGCCGTGGAAAGGGCCGCCGAGTCGCTGATCGCGGCCGGAGCCAAGCGAGTCCTTCCTCTCAATGTCAGCGGGGCCTTCCATAGCCCGTTGATGGTGGAATCAGCGACGGAGATGCGCAAGGCGCTGGATGCCGTAACCTTTCACTCTGGCGGGCGCGTGTTCAGCAATGTAACCTCGCAGCCCGTTGTGCAGGACGGGGTCTGGCCCGATCTGCTCGAGAGACAACTCAAGAGTCCGGTTCGCTGGACGGAGACCATTCAAAACATGAGCAATGAAGGGATCAAGATGTTCTTCGAATGCGGTAGCGGGGATGTGCTTACGGGTTTGCTGAAGCGGATCGACCGTGATGCCAAGGGTCTCAAAGTCAACGATTTGGACACGCTGGAAGAGGCGGTCGGAGCCGTCCGCGCCTAAGGAATTTCATGCTGATAACGCTGCTTGCTGGGATGGCGATGATGGACCAAGATAGGCCGACGAACATCGAGAAGTGGATGCCCACCCGTTGGACCCAAGAGGCGATCTCCGGAAAGGCTTGGCACGAGTACCCGAGGCCCCAACTCATTCGAAGCCAGTGGGAGAATCTCAACGGGACTTGGGATTATGCGATCGCCGATTCCCGTGTCGAAACCTGGCCGGGAGTCCAAGGCGAAATCAGGGTGCCCTTTTCGATCCAATCCCACCTGAGCGGTGTCCAGAAGCAGGTTTATGCGGATCAGGCACTCTGGTATCGACGGTCCTTCACGATTCCCAGTGGCTGGAAGGATAAGCGCATCCGGCTGAACTTTGGCGCGGTGGACTGGCAGTGCAAGGTTTTGGTGAACGGGAAGGTGGTCGGGGAGCATTTTGGAGGCTACGATCCCTTCAGCATCGACATTACCGATGCCCTCAAGTCTGGGAGTAACGAGATCGTGATGCGGGTCTGGGATCCCACCACCGATGGCGATCAGCCTTACGGGAAGCAGAACTTTCGGCCCAGCGGAATCTGGTACACGGCAGTCACAGGGATTTGGCAAACGGTTTGGCTGGAACCGGTTGCGGCCACTTCGATCCAATCAGTGGTGCCGGAGACCAAGATATCTGGCGCAGTTCGCTTGGCGGTATCGGTCCAGAACCTCAGGGAAGGGTTGACCCTCCATGCCAAAGCGAGCCTCAAAGGAGTTCCGGTGGCTACCGCCACCGCGCCCACCGGTTCCTTCCTGGATCTCGAGATTGCCAAGCCAAAGCTGTGGTCGCCCGGTTCTCCAACGCTCTACGATGTGGAGATCGAATTGCGGCGCGGCACGGTCGTCGTGGATCGAGTCCAAAGTTACTTTGGAATTCGAGAAATCGCGCTGAGGAAGGATAAGTACGGCGTCCGAACATATCTCAACGGAGAGCCGGTCTTCATGTTCGGTCCGCTCGATCAGGGCTGGTGGCCGGATGGACTCTACACCCCGCCCACCGATGGCGCACTTCGATACGACCTGGAGATCCTCAAGAAAGCCGGATACAACGCGATTCGGAAGCACGTCAAGGTAGAGCCCGCCCGCTTCTATCGCCACTGCGACGAACTGGGCCTCCTCGTCTGGCAGGACATGCCGAGCAATTTGAAGTTCGGCCCCGGCTGGAACACCAATACCCGCCAAGTCAACGCCAAGCCTGACGGCAACCGCCCCGAGGACAGCAAGCGGCGGTGGGAAAAGGAGTGGGCGCATATCGTCGAAACTTGCAAGCCCTATCCGTCGGTCGTGGTCTGGGTGCCTTTCAACGAGGCTTGGGGTCAATTCGACACCAAGCGGATCGCGGAGTGGACGAAGAAGCTCGATCCGACAAGGCTGGTCAATTCCGCGAGCGGAGGAAACTTCGTGAAGACCGGAGACATCATGGATATCCACGTCTATCCGGGACCGGGGGCGCCCGATCCCGAACCAAACCGAGCCACCGTGTTGGGCGAGTTCGGGGGGCTGGGGATGCCCGTCGAAGGCCATACCTGGCAGCAGAAAGACAATTGGGGATATCGCAACTTCACCAAAGTTCCCGAACTCATGGCTCGATACGAGGACCTCATCAAGAGCCTCACCCTGCTCAAGTCCAAGGGACTCAACGCCGCTATCTACACCCAAACCACGGACGTCGAGGTCGAAGTCAATGGCTTGATGACCTACGACCGAGCGATGGTCAAGATGCCCTTGGATTGGCTCCGCAAAGTGAACACCCAAGTCTATGGCCCCCCAATTACGATGAAGGTGGTGGTCCCGACGGCGGAAGACGCTCCCCAGGATTGGTCTTACACCTTCATGGAACCGGGCACCGACTGGTTTGCCGAGAGCTTCAAACCCTCCGGTTGGAAGGTCGGCAAGTCTGGATTCGGTACCGAGATCACCCCCGGGGCGAGAGTCGGCACGGTTTGGTCGGGCGATCGGATCTGGATTCGGCGCGAGTTCCAAGTCACCGATCCCTCGGGTGACCTCTGGCTGAAGATCCACCACGACGAGGACGCCGAGGTCTACCTGAATGGAAAGTTGGTTGCGAAACTGGAAGGCTACACCAGCAGCTACGGATACGTGGACATCCCAAACGGGGTTCTCCGCAAGGGTAGGAACGTGATCGCGGTGAGCTGTCGCCAGACTCAGGGTGGGCAGTACATCGATGCGGGGATCGATCGCGCCATTCGGGGCTGATAGTAAACTCTGCCCTCTATGCGCTTTACCGATCAAGTCGTCATTGTCACCGGAGCCAGCCGGGGAATCGGCCGGGAGATCGCCAGGTCCTTTGCGGTCGAAGGGGCCAAGGTCGCCTGCGTGGCGACACGCCTCGGCGGGGCTCAGAAGACCGCCGAAGAGATCGGAGGCGGCGCCAAGGGGTATGCCTGCGATGTCAGCGACTCGGCTTCCGTCGATGCCCTAATTGAGGCGGTGCAAGCGGATCTGGGCGTGCCTGCGGTTCTCGTGAACAATGCCGGCGTCACCAAGGACACGTTGCTTATGCGAATGAAGGATGAGGATTTCGATCGCGTGGTTGCGGTGAACCTCAAAGGCGCGTTCAACCTGATTCGAGCGGCATCCCGGTCGATGATGAAGGCCCGCTATGGGCGGATCGTGAACATCAGCAGCGTCGTCGGCCTCCATGGGGCGGCAGGCCAAGTGAACTATGCGGCTTCCAAGGCAGGGCTGATCGGTCTCACCCTCTCGGTGGCGAAGGAGTTGGGCTCGCGCGGGATCACCTGCAATGCGGTGGCTCCCGGCTTCATCGAGACCGACATGACGGAGGACCTTCCTCAGGAGTTTCGGGAGGGAGTGGAGAAGAACGCGCCTGTCGGTCGGCTGGGCAAGCCTGAGGATATTGCCCCGGCGATTCTCTTCCTGGCGAGCGCCGAGGCTTCCTATATCACGGGTCAGACGCTGACGGTGGACGGCGGCCTGTTCCTTTAAGTCGAGTGGCGGTTGGGGTGCCTTGAGGCCTCCGTTGGCCCGGCGTTGGTCAGCCGAATAAATTCGGCGATCCCAGGGACATTCTCAGCATCGCCGTGCCGAATAAATTCGGCGATCCCAGGGCTTTCGTGCCGAATGAATTCGGCGATCCCAGGGGCGATCCCAGGGACCGCTTACTCCTGCTTGAAGGCGCTGAGGATGTTCGAGTAGTCGTCCGTCCAAAGCGGCATCTTCTCCGAAGGCTCGATCGGATCCCATCGCGAGGGCGTGTTGAGCGCCTCCACATCGGCAGCTTTCCGATACATCACCACCCAACGGGAGGGGCGTTTGCCTGCCTTCTCCTCGTCCGTCGTGGGCGCGTCTTCGCGAAGGGCGGCCTCCATTCCCAAGCTCTTGGCGACGTTGGCGAGGATCGGGGCGAGGTCGAGGTAGCGGTTGGAGATATGGAAGGCGAGGATGCCGGCGGGCTTAAGCTTGGCGACGTACATCGCAACCGCCTCCCTGGTGAGCAGGTGCACCGGGATGGAATCGGAGCTGAAGGCATCGAGCGCGATGAGGTCGAATTCGCCATTAGACTCCTTGTTCAGCGTAAGGCGGGCGTCGCCCAGCACGACGTTCAGGTCGGCCCTGGTGTCCCGCAGAAAGGTGAAGTACTGGGGGTCCCTGGCGATCTCGACGACGACCGGGTCGATCTCGAAGTAGGTCATTTTCTGGCCCGGCGATCCATAGGCCGCGCAGGAACCAACCCCAAGTCCCACGAGCGCCACGTTCTTCATCCCGGGATAGGCCTTGAAAATTTCGCCGATCGGTCCCGAGCGCGTGTAGTAAGTGAGCGGCTCAGCGGGGTTCTGGCGATCTTGGAGACCGTGGATCGTGTTGCCATGGACCAGCTCGAAGAAACGCCCACGGTCGAGGGTGATGACCCGATGGACGCCATAGAAGCTTCGGGCGGCATGGACGACCTCCCCTGCGGAATTCGTGTGGAGGAGATTGGACGCGAAGAACAGCGAGCCCAGCATGAGGGCATAGCGGATCGGACGATCGACCATCAGGAAGCACAGGATCGCGGGCAGGCCGATGATCAAGCCGGTTCTCGCCTGCGATGGGGGCATGTGAATCGCTCGGGCGAGGATGACGAGGCCCATCGTCAGTGCGAGCATGCCTGCCGCGAACGCGAAATCGAACTTGAGGGAGGGTTTGAGCCTGGCGTTGGGCGGTCGGACCAGGCAGGCGGCAATGATCGCGATCGGGTATTCGGCGAGGGTGGAGAAGATGACGGGGGCGATCACCGCGTTGAAGAGGCCGCCAAGCGCGCCGCCAACCGACATCCAGAGATAGAACTCGGTGAGGCGGCCCGCCGAGGGCCGGAGTTCGACGAGGAGGGTATGACACATCAGAGCGGCCACGGTGAACGCGAGGACGTGGATCCCGGCGAGGACGGCGATAGGCTCGGTTGCCTCGAGGATCATGATGAGGGCGAGCGGGGTAACTACCAGGGGCAGGAGCCTCGCCCAGACGGCCGACTTGGCAAGTGGACGTCGGGCGAAGGCCACGATGAAGGTCAGGAGATAGAGCCCCAGCGGCAACACCCAGAGCAGGGGCATCGGGGCGAGGTTGGCGGTCAGGTAATTGGTAACCCCCAATAGCAGGCTGGAGGGAATGGCGGCGAGGAGGACCCAGTGCAGTCGCTGGCGGTTGGTTGGGGTTGGCTCTTCCACC
>JADZBW010000013.1 GCA_020851885.1 Fimbriimonadaceae bacterium
CAATCGCGGTCCCGAACTTCATCAAGGCGCGATCGAACAGCCGTCTTCAGACGGTCATCGCCAACCTTAAGCAGATCGACTCTGCCAAGGAGCAGTGGGCGATGGAGAACGGAGCTAATTCGGGTAGCGCCGTGACTTCAGCCAACCTTTCGCCGACCTATATGAAGAGCTGGCCGGACAACACTCCGGTTACTGGCACCTATGTCCCTCAGAACGTCGGCACCAACCCAACGTTCAACGGCAAGGATGCCGACCAGTGGAAGCTCGACCCAACAGGTCTCTAACATAGAACGACGAGGAGGGCTAGCGCCCTCCTCGAGAATTTCATCATTGATTCGAGGAGAGCAAACGTGAAAGCGAAGTCGAAGAGGGGCCAAAGCGGCTTCTCCTATATCGAAGTGCTATTGGCCATATTCCTGGTCGTTACGAGCGCAACCATCGTGCTTTCCACGATGCCGATTTCGACGTCCAGTCGAATCAAAGCGGACTATTTGAACAGGGCCACCAGCATGGCTCAGAAGCAGCTTGAGGCGATTCGGGGACGAGGCTATCAGAACGCCACGGTTTCCCAATTGCTCGGTGCAGGCTTGATCGATTCATCGTCGCCGATCGCCACCAACACCTATCCCTTTACGAATTCGGACAACGCGGCCCTGGACAATCCATCGGCAATTTTGCCCCAGGGAACAGGAACGGTGAAGATCGATCAGGTGTCGTTGGACTTGCGCCAGGTCATTGTCAAGGTTAATTGGGTCGACCGCGGGACCACCCGCTCGGTCACCCTCGGGACGCTCATCGCCAATTTGTGAGGTGCAACGATGAAAAGGAGATTTAGCCGACGCCGTGGTGTCACTCTTGCCGAGGTTGCCCTGGCCGCGACCACAAGCGTACTCGTCCTTACGGGCTCCATCGGAACCTTCGTGATGTGCACCAAAACCTGGTTGCAGGGCGAAAGCCGCATCGACGCCCAGAGCAGCTCCGCCGGGGCCATTCGAACGATCAGTAAAGAGCTTCGAGAGGCAATGTCGATCTCCGTCGACGCCAGTGGGAATGGACTGTCCTACCGGAGGCCAACCAAGACGGCGGCGGGAGATTACGTGATGCCGATCGTTTGGGATGGCGTCAATCGACGCATCGAATTGTATGGCACAAGCGTACGAATCACGGCAGAGGGCCAACCAAACCGCGTCGTCTGTTCTGGCCTGCGCTCGACCGATCCTAAATCTTCTGGCGGTGTCGTCCCCTACAAGATCTTCACACCCGGAGCAGGGTCCATCACTCGATCGCTGACGATCATGTTGGTCCCAGAACGCAACGGCACTGCCGGATACAAGAACAACTCAAGAATTCGCGAGACCATTTTCCTGCGAAACATCCCCGAGCTCACTCGCTAGCCAGGAGTCCACATCATGAAATCAAGAATCCGAAGAAAGGGCAGATTACAGCGGGGCGCAGCCTTTGTGACGGCCTTCGTCCTCATGTCTTTGGTGGCGGTCGCAACCGTAACTTACGTCAACAGTGCGACTCAGCGATACCGGTCGGCGATGCGACAATCGTGGGAAGTCCAGACGACCCACCTTTGCGAGGCAGGCGTCCAGTCGGTGCTCCGAGAGCTCTGGCGTCCGTTCAAGACAACGCAGAAATTCGAGAATATGGACAGCGCCACAAGTGGCGCTTCATCCGGGAATCCGCGCGTTCCCATGGCCGGCAACATCGCCGGAGTGGGCAACTTCTCGGCGGGCGTCGTGATGGAATATATGCCGACGGGCAATACCTACCAGCGCATCGTCAACGTCCGGGCGGTTGGATGGATCGACCGCAACAACAATGGCCAATTGGATGCAAACGAGCCACAGAAGATCGTCGACGTTTCGGCGACCTATGAACTCGCTCGTAGCCAAGTGTTCGACTACACGTACTTCGTGAACAACTACGGTTGGATGGACGGTTTCAACCAGACCGACCTTATCGTCAACGGGGACATGCGCGCCAACGGAAACTTCACGTTCACCAACGGCACGCCCACGATCAACGGTTCCGTCATTGCCAGCGGCAATGAGAAGCTAACCCCTCCCGCGGCAGGATTGGTCAACCTCAATCCGCTCAAGTGGAGCAATTCGACCTATGCCACCAACAACGCGACGAATTCGCGTGCCCGCATGGCCTATGACTCGGCAATCATGGGAGCCAAGGGTAGCGCGGCATTCGACGGATGGCGCGACTATATCTTCGATACGACCGGTTCCATCGTCAACAACAAGATCGCCGGAGCGGTTGCCGGAGACACCAACGGTATTCGCTCGTGGGACCGGACCTCGACGGCAAGCGCAGGCACCCAGTCTACGCTGGACCCGAATCCTACGGAAGAGGTCATCATGCCCGACCTCAGCGACATCGATTACTACCAGACCTTGAGTCAAACCTATGTCGACTCCAAGGCAACCTACGGGGACGGCACGGCGAATCCAAACTACAACCAGGGAGCCTGGGTGGACGTCTGGGATCAATCGCTCAATGGAGGTCTCGGCGCCTATAAGCGAATCTCGACCAACGGGATCGTCAATGGCTCCGCCGCTCTCATCGGCACGCTCGCCAAGCCGATCAAGATCCACGGTCCGGTGACTTTCACCCAAGATGCGGTCATCA
>JADZBW010000014.1 GCA_020851885.1 Fimbriimonadaceae bacterium
CTACGAACAATGAACTTGTTCGAACGCTTGTTGTGGCGAGTCTTCTCGCCCAACGACTTGTTGCCCCATCGGTCGACCGGACCCTTTCGGCGTCCGACCGGGGACTTCGCCTCTCCACCACCATGAGGATGGTCTCGGGGCGACTTGACGACGCCGCGAACGTGCGGCTTTCGGCCGAGGCCTCGATTCTTACCGGCCTTACCGATCGATTCGTTCTCATGCTCGGCATTACCCACTTCGCCAACCGTCGCCCGGCAGGTGTTGTGAACCATCCGCATTTCACCGCTTGGAAGGCGAAGGGTGACATACATGCCTTCCTTTGCCATCACCTGGGCGGAAGCACCCGCCGATCGGACCATTTGGCCTCCTCGGTTGGGCTGGAGCTCGATGTTGTGAACCAGGGTTCCGAGCGGGATGTTCTTCAACTGGAGGGCGTTGCCCGGAAGAATGTCCGAACCCTCGCCACTCTGAACCCGCTGGCCGACCGTCAGGTTCTTGGGCGCCAAGATATAGCGCTTTTCACCGTCGAGGTAGTGCAACAGGGCAAGTCGGCAAGTTCGATTGGGATCGTATTCGATCGCCGCGACCTTGGCTACAACCCCGTCTTTGTTGCGCTTGAAATCGATGATGCGGTAGCGAGTCTTGTTGCCGCCGCCACGATTGGCCGAAGTCATTCGGCCACTGCTGTTTCGGCCGCCTGACTTCGGCTTTGCCCGCGTCAGCTTCCTTTCCGGTTTGCCCTTGGTGACTTCTTCATAGGTGCCGGTGATCATGAATCGCCGGCCGGGCGAAGTTGGTTTATATTGTCGAGTAGGCATCTTAGACTCCGTAATCCTCCAGAACCTGGCCCTTCGCGAGCGTCACGATCGCCTTCTTGCGATCGGGCTCATACCCGGAACTCTTCTGACTTCGGCGCCGCTTCTTGCCCAACACGCGGATCGTTCGGACCGACTCGACTGAAATCGCGTCGCCCTTCTTCCGACCGGCGTTGTAAATGGCTTCGATCGCCTGCTTGATCTCGATCTTGTTTGCGCTTACCGCCACGATGAACGTGTACTTGCGCTTCAGATCCTCTTCCGTAACGGTGACTTTCTCACCCTTCTTGGCTCCTCCGGCCTTGGCAACCTCGTGCTTCTTTCGAAGAAGCGCGGATTTGTCGTCGCCATAGCTGAGGGCGACCGCCTTTTCCGTAATGTGCGGAGCAACGATGATGTCGTGCGGATTTTTCACTTGGCCCAAACCTCCTCGATCTTGGCGAGGGCTTCCTTCGCAATCAGCACCTTGTGGGCGACCATGACGTCGCGAGCTGAAAACGCCGAAGTCTTTGCCGCCTCCGCACCGCCGGCCGAGGAAGCCGGAGCCGTCCGAACGGTCACGCTCGGAATGTTGCGGAAGCTCTTATATGTCTGCTCGTCGTAGGTCGGCAAGATCACCAGGACTCGCCGCGTATTATCCAAGCCGAAGGCCTTAAGGACTTCGAGCGCCATCTTTGTCTTCGGCTCCGCGAAAAGAATCGCATCGGCTACGGATAGATCTCCAGCCTGCAGCTTCTGATTCAAGGCGCCGAGGATCGCTGCGCGTCGCTCCTTCTTATTAACCTTCTTGTCGTAATCGCGGGGCGAAAGGGCGAGCGCCATGCCACCGTGAGCATAGTGAGGAGATCGAATGGAGCCCTGGCGAGCATTACCGGTCTTCTTCTGCTTGTAGGGCTTGCGACCGCCGCCACGCACTTCACTTCGCGTCTTGGTCTTTTGGGTTCCCTGACGCTTGTTCGCTTCCTCGGCGACAACGGCTCGGTGGACGGTGCTGATCGAGGGATTCGCTTCCGCGATAACCTTCGAGACCTCGTGCGTACCAACCTTCTTGCCGCTCTTATCTTTAATCTCGATTGATGACATCGTGTTTACCTCGCCACCTTGTTGATCACAACGAGCGCGCCATTGGGGCCGGCAACGCTGCCGTCGACGAGAATAAGGTTTCTTTCAGCATCGACCTTCACGACTTTCAACCCCTTCTGGGTTACCGTCGCATCGCCCATGTGCCCAGGCTTCCTAATGCCCTTGAACACCCTCTGGGGACCCGTCGCACCACTCGAAAGCGGTCGCCGGTGAGTCATATAGCCGTGAGTCATATGCTGACCCTTGAAGTGGTAGCGCTTCACGCCACCCGCGAAACCGCGGCCCTTGCTCTTGCCGGTCACCGTGATCTTCTCACCTTCTTCGAACAGGTCGGCCTTGAATTCTTGACCTAGTTCGATCCCGGCGGTTTCGCTAACTCGAAATTCCGTGAGCGTGCGCAAGTTCTTGTCGAGACCGGCTTTCTTCAGGTGGCCGTATTTCGGGAAGGTCAAGTGCTTTTCCTTGGCCTCACCAAACCCGACTTGGACAGCATTGTAGCCGTCGGTTTCTTCCGTCTTGACTTGCGTCACATAGACCGGGCCGGCCTGAATAACCGTTACCGGAACCATTTTGCCCTCTTCCGTGAAGAGGTGGGTCATACCTATCTTCGTTCCCAGGATGCCTGAGATCATTGCTACTCCTTAGGGGCGTCCAAGCGCAGCGCGCTTCGATGCACCGTTTCGTGACATCTTCGTCAGCTTCGACTGCCCGGCGAGACGTTCGGTGCGGTCGTTGCCCTTGCAAAGGGGCGACACTCGTCTCCGGCTAGAAGCCGCGAAGTTCATCGACTCATTGAGCCGACGTGAGAATGTACCCGCGCCGGAGCGTCGATGTCAACCTTGGGAGAGGCGCCTAGGACCACGCAACATCGATCGATTCGAAATCTACGTTGGGAGCGCTAACTCGACCAACGCCGATAACGAAGGTTCTGCGCGCTCAGGATAGGCGGCCGACTCACTTCGACAAGGATTGAAAAGCCCGCATAAAACCAAGGCACTGGGCAACATCCGGCAAGGAATTGTCCCAGTTGTATTCTTACTCCACCGAGACCGGACCAGTGAACTTCAGCTTCCGGTACTCCTCGAGAATTCCTTTGATGTCGGAGACGCCCATGCCATAGGGAACGTCGTGGCCGTCTGCTGAGAACACATGGAGATCCTTGAGGTGGCTCGAAACGATTCTGCCCTTTAGGGTTCGGATTGCATCGACCGGTTTGATCCCCGACCTCACCCAGTGGCCGGTATCGGCACAAGAGCCGATCCGCTTGTCTCGGTCTTTGACCAGACCGTACACGTAGGCGGGATCCCACATTCGGTAGTTGGGATTGTTCGCTTGGCGAGGATGGTCGTGGAATCCAACCTTCATATCGAATTCCTTGACCATCAGCTCGATTGTGTCGAGAGCGTCGGTCGATTCGGTATTGATGACTTGAATTCCCAGCCCCTTTGCCCAGGTGAACAGCTTGCGGGCTTCGACGGGGTCCTTGGAGATCCCCGTCACACCAAACGCGACGGCGCGAAGGCTGGCCTTGTCCAGAAAGCCTTTCAGCTTGGCGGTAACCGCTGCCCCCATATCGGGGCCGACCTTTACGTTGGTATCGTCGGCGCTCAGCGTTTGGCCTGGAAAGAGTTCGATGGCTTCCGACCCGGCTTGTTTTGCCATCGATATCGCCTGCTCGGTGGTGAACTTGTTGAAAGTCCATGCCTGCACACTGGGAATGAACTGGGCAGGCTGAATCGGGGTCAGGACCAGTGAGGCGAGAAGGGCGATGGATGGCATAGCGTCATCTTACTGCGGACGCCTTTGGAGTGCGCAAGCGAAGCTCGCTTTTCTCCACGAATCGCGCGGTCAAACAGCAAAGCAGCCGGCGAGGAGCGGCTGCTTGTGAGAGCGGAAAGCGCAGGCGTGGCCTGCGCAGTCCAAAAATTAGGCACTCTTGGTTTCGGCACCCAAATACCTAAAGACAAAAAAACGCTCACTTCAGCAAATACCGTGATACAATTGATATCGGTATGAAAAGTCGAGGAGTTCCTCATCGTTCAAAGGCTACCTAGTGCTGAAGAGTCTCGCTTGCATTGTGCCATATGGCTCAAATCTAGGATGTGCGGCGAACGCACACTCTGACATTCTTCGTTCCCAACCATTTCTTGAACTTGGAGCCAGTTCGGACGGCATTGGAATCCGGCTGGAGTCAGAACTCGACAAGTCCAACATTCAGTTTCGTCAAGAGCCAGGAATTGACCTGATCATGGTGGGCGGTTGTGGCCACTGTATGAAACTACAGGTCGAGTCTCTGCCAAATCACGATGCCAGTGGGAGACTCGTCGTGGTTGGGACCACGGATAGAGGTACTTACACGAGGCTTAGGAAAGAACTTAACAAACCAGCCATCTTGGATTCAGATGAGCGGTTGCACAAGAGATTGAATGCACTTGTCTTTCCACGGCGGTATATCTTGAATCCGTCGGGAGCAATAACAGCTTCCGAGACCGGTGACTCGACAGTTGATCGGAGGCATGGGTTCGATGAGATGTAAGGCTTTCAGTTTCGTCGAGGTGCTCGTCGTCATTGCCATCATCGTCGTCGTCACCGCAATCTCGTTTCCAATTTGGGCCGCAGCAAAGAAGCGAGCGAAGGAATCCGGAACCATTGCGAATCTCAAACAAACGTGGGTGTCCATCGAGTTATACCGTCAAGATTACGATGGCTCCGGCAAAAGTGTGGGCGACGGCCACGATCTCGGCTTACCAAATCAAGACGGCTTTGCGGTACTCCTGAGCAAGCTGAACTTGAATTGGTGGCGCGTTCCGGGTCGA
>JADZBW010000015.1 GCA_020851885.1 Fimbriimonadaceae bacterium
GCCTAAATTTCGTTGGCTACCCGACAACGACACGGACGCGGCAACTGGTTATTCCGCAAGTGCAAGCGCGCCAAATCCAGTTCGTCGACTTCGGCGTCGAAGCGGATGGTATCGAGTTTGGCGATCTGCAATACCAGGTGGACATTTCGTCCACTCCCGGCGGCTCGAAGCAGATTAAGGGCGTGGTGCAGGTTGCGGCGACGCCGAGGTACCGACTCTACGATCTGGGTGGTCCCACGGCCAATGCCGTCACGACTCCCTTCATCTTCCTGGATTCGTCATGGGACGTCGTTCTCGGCCTTTCAACGCCGACCGACTACCAGGCCTTCGAGTGGGATCCACAGCTGAAGGGCTACGTCCTTTCGACGAGCGCCAAGCGCGGCATCGGCGCCTTCATCGTGAATAACACGGGTGGCGAAGTTCAGAACCTGCTGGGTGGAACTCCATCCACTCCTCCGGACACCGTTCCGTTCCCGGACGACAATTCTGGCCGATACCCGCTTCAATTGAAAGCTGGTTGGAATCTGATTGGCAACCCTTACAACTATCCGATCACCCTCGGACAGATCACGGGCGTTTCCGCATCCAACCCACAGGTGAGCCGAACATGGGCGCAATTGGTGACCCAAGGAATCGTCAACGGTTCGTTGGCTTCTTGGAATGCTGCCACGCAAACCTATAAGTTCACGACTTCGCAGGCCGACCGGCTCCTACCGAACACGGCCTATTGGATCTATGTGAACACGGCCGCCGATCTAACGATCAGCTTCCCGCCGGTCTTCGCCGAGTTCCTGCCGCTCTCCAGCAGAGCTGCCGATTCTTGGACGCAGACGGAAAAGCAGTGGCGCTTGAATATCACGGCTCGCAACGATAAGTCGATCGACGATCAGAACTTCATCGGCGTCGCCCAAAATACGGAAAGTGCGAATAGCTTGAGAATCATGGAGCCCCCTATGGCCCCAACCCAAGAGATTGGCGTTTCCGTCGAAGGCACGGTGAACGGTCAGATCACTCGAATGGCCCAAAGCCTGAGCGAGAAGCAGGGCAAGCAAGAATTCAAGGTCATGGTCAAGGCCGAGAAGGAAGGCGAAGTCAACATGACTTGGCCGAATATGGGCACCGTTCCCAAGAACGTGCACTTCCGACTCGTCGACGTGGCCACGAACACCACGCGTGACATGAGGAGCAGCTCCGGCTACACCTTCAATGCCACCGCAGGATCGACCCGCGAATTCAAGGTGCAGATCGAATCGGGCGCCGTTTCGAAGCCAACGATCGGTAACGTCGTGGTAACGCGAACCGGCCGTGGACCTGGCTCGCCGTTCAATATCAACTACACGCTGTCGGCATCGGCGCAAACCACGATCCGAATCCTCGGATCGAGCGGTAAGGAGATCTTTACCGTCACCCGTGGTCGAGCTGATAATGCCGGCGAAAACACCGCAACGTGGAATCTGAAGGACAACGCGAACCGCTCCGTTGCTCCAGGTTCCTACAAGGTGGAGATTATCGCGACCAACAACGACGGCGAGAACGTTCGCCGAGTGGTGCCGGTCAACGTAATCCGCTAACCCCCGAAGTGCGGGCGAGAGAATCTCTCGCCCGCACTTTCTCTCTTTCTGCGAACGTCCCAAAGACAATGGCCCCAAAGCTCCGACTGTTGATAGCAACCGTAGCATTCGCCCTTCTGGCGACTCTGGCCATCGCAGACAATGGCTTCATTCGAAACATCAACGCCTTTCCGTCGATGAGCGTGGCGGACGCCCGCTCGACGGTGACGATCACGGCGACGATCGTGAACAACAAGGGTGGCGCCGTATCGGACGGAACCCAAGTCACCTTCTCTTCGACTTTGGGCAGCTTCCGTAATGAAGTGGTCACCACGGTCGGCGGACGGGCTCAGGCAATCTTGGTCGCGGGCGGTGTCCCGGGAACCTCGATTATCACCGTTCGGACGCCCGGCGCCGCCCCCGCCACTTACGAATTTGAATTTCTCAGCGACCGCGCGCTTCTTTCAAGCGCCAAAGAGTATGTGGAGATCGTTGCTCCGGGCTATATGACGTTTAGCCAAGATGACAAGATCATCGGCGCGGCGGGACCCAACAAGGGAGTGCATATTCGATATCGAGACGTCGAGATCGAAGCCGACGACGTCCAACTGAACATTCCGACGTATGAATTGAAACTCAAGAAGGCCAAAGTCAAATTTGGGCAGATCGACCAGGTTTTCGAAGAGTGCTACATCAAGCTCAATCAGCGACGTGGATATGGAACGACCACGTACACCGGGCCATCGCCCGTCTCGATTGCCGGCTTCGGACGTGGATTCCAAATTGTTAACGAGGATCGAGCCAAATTTGGACTTGTCGATTTCAACAGTTCAGGCTTGAAGCCCTTCACACGCAAGGTGGCCCCAAACGCTTTTGAATTTCAGGATCTGAGCGAGTCCATGTCGATGGTTTCCGCTAAGAAGGCCATCGTCTTCCCGAGAAAGGAAGTCCAGTTCCAAAGAGCGGAAGTCTTGGTTGGCGGCGTCAAAGTCCTGAAGATGCCCCTTTACTCGGTCAGTTTGACCAGTGGGGCGACCTTGGTGACCGACCAAATCGTCCAGATGAACGACAACCAACTGGCGATCGACTACCCCTACTATCTTTCCCTCAAGCCCGGCGAAACCAGCGCCTTGAGGTTGCGAACCGGCGAGCGGTATGGCCGGGGAACCGGTGTCTCGCGAGGGATCTTCCTCGACTATGAGATGAACTGGAACAAGGGCGACGAAATGGACGGTGGCCTCACCGTCAGCAATCTTGCTCGGAAGGACTGGAGCATCGGACTTCGCCAGTTCTATCGCTTGGATTCCAGGTCGACTGCCAGCGGCTTCTTGGAGATGCCAGCCGGCAAAAATATCTTTGGCAACCTGAACTATAACCGCCAGTTGGATGGATGGAATCTCAGCTTCTTCGGCAATGCGAGCCAAAACTTGCGCGGAACCCAATTTGGATCGCAATCTTACTCCGCCGCTCTTGAAAAGGATCCAACCAAGGTCGGAAAGCTGCCGCTCAAGCTCTTCTATGGAATTACCGCCGACCATAAGGTCGCGACCTCGAGTTTCGGCCGAACTGAACAGACGGGCTATGGGTTACGAGTGCGGACTCAGTTGAACCCTACTCGGATCGACAATCACACTTCGCTGAATGCGTCCTTCTCGGTGAGTCAATTGAACGGGCAGAACGTGAGCCAGGGACTCACGCTCTTGGGCAGCGCAAGCATCACCCGACAGATTGGAACCCAAGCCAGCCTATCCGCGACTTACGATTACTCGCAGGACCCCTTTAACTCCACGGTTCTGGGTAAGCATCGGCTCAGCCTCCAAGCGTTCTACAATGCCGGCCGTACGGGCCTTACCTTCTTTGGAACCCGCTCCATGGACATCGAGCGTTACAGCTATTACGCGGACCTCAATTACCGGATCAGTGGAATCTGGCGAGTGCTTGGCTCCTACACTTACGATCGCTATCTGGCCGATTCCTATATGGATTACAACGTGACCCTGGCCTACCGTCTGGGAATCCGAGAACTCGGTCTGTCCTGGTCCAACCGGACCAAACGCTTCGGGATTCAGGTTTTTGGTGCGAGCTTTAACTAGCGCCCTTTTCGCGATTGCCATCTGTGCGATCGCGATTGGGCAGGGATTTGGTCGGTTCGGCTATCGTGAGCTTCCCAATCTTCCCGGGTTCGTTCTCGATCGAGAGGGGTTCATCTCGAAATCGAACAATGCCGATCGAATCCAATTCGGGTCTCCCGGCCGCCAATGGAAGCCCCTTTCTACGGATGTGACCGGCCAAGTGATTTCGGTCAATGCCTTGGCCCTGGGGCCGCAGAAGATCAAGTACAACCTTTGGCAGCCTGGCTTCGCCATCTACTGCGAACAGGGAATCCGACTCGACCTGAGTTCGACTGGCAGCCCCTATCTGACGTGGGGACAGGGAACCGTGACTGAAGGCGTTCCCACGCCGGATACTCCGTGGGTTCTCGTCTCATTCAAGACGGCCCAGCCGCCGCTCCTCTTCGTCTTGGAGGAAGGAGCGGCATCCTTCAGCGTGAAGGGAAAGTCCGGAGCCTGGTCCCTGAGTACGGATAAGCCTATCCATGGCTGGATACGGGTGATCCAGCCGCTAGGCACCGCTGAAATCGCTGCAAATAGTGCGGCATCTTTGGGGAAGCTCACGAAGCGGGTGTTTGAGAATGTCGCCATTTGGACGCAACCCGCACCCAACCTGTCCAGCCTCAAAGTCACCGGCGATGCCACTTCAGTTGAAGCCACATGGACGTTCGATCACCTCGGCGCGATCGTTCCCCTGGGAGCGGCGATTGCTCAGGTTGGCGGCTATCCGGTCAAGATTCTCACCAAGGTTCGTCGACTGAGCGAATGGAACGAGGAGGGGCCGATCACGGTGACCGATGAGCCTCAATTGCGAGTTCGGTTCCCAATTCGACGCATCCCCTTGGGCCGAAGCTTGACGCTTGGGAAGCGGCTCGTCAATCCAATTGGAACCGTTTCTTCGATCGATATCCCGAGCGTGGTGGAACTGGCCCTTGAAAACCTCCTCGCCGACCGCGATCAGGCGAGTCTCAGGTCCGCCGAAGAAACGCTCGCTTCGTCCCTGGAAGAAGCCGTCTACACGCCAGAGCCGGTGACCAACCAGCGGATGCCCTATGCCGCCAGTGGTGCGGGTATCGACTTGGCCGCATGTCATGCCCTGCTGATGCAGAGCACTACAATCAGTAATCAATCAAGTTCCGAAGCGAATTCTCTGCTGACCTCGGTTGCTTGGCGCATGGACGCCTATACATGGCGAGTCGCGGTCGATGATCCAGCGTTGGCGAGGAGAACGGGCGCACTGGCTGCCTTTGCCGGCTTCCTCTGCCCCGAGCCGGAGAGACGACTCCAGGCCGCCATGTTTGAGGCGGGCC
>JADZBW010000016.1 GCA_020851885.1 Fimbriimonadaceae bacterium
ATGACGAATCGCACCCGTGTAGGCGTGGGAGAACGGCATGCCAATGGCCTTCAAGTGGAACGGCTCAAGGACCATTAAAAGGCCGCCGACAAAGAGCCAGGCGAATGCCGCTCGAATGAACTTGTGCGTCCTGAGCGGTTGCTCCACACGACCGAAGACTTCGGTTGCAATGATCAAGGCAACCGCGCCGAGGGCCAAGGTCAAGCCACTCAGGTGATACAAGCTCCCGTCGACCATTCCAGAATGAAACAGTTGCTTCCATCCGAAAATTCGAAGGAAGATCCCGGCATTCCAAAGCACGAATCCGGTTTCCGCGAAGCCTCGATGAGCCTGCTTGAAACCAAAACAGGAATGCAGCTTGACAAGCGCTACCCCAAAGATCATCGAGGCGACGAAACCTAGGAATTGAAGTTCGCGCATGACTGGGAAGTACTCGGCGACGAATAGGATGCTTGCACTTGGATCTGCTTGGTGCGATCGAAGGAATGCCCAAGGCTCCGCCCATGCGATCAAGAAGAGATAGCCCATCGACGCAAGAACGAACTTGGTCTGCCAAGGCATAGGCTCGCCGGTTCGGTGTCGGGTGATCGCAGAATTGGCCAGGAACAGAGTAGCGGCAATCCCTTGCAAGACACCGGAGAAGACTCCGACCGGCACCCAGGTGGCAGCGTCGACATGGGTCATTGGCTCCGCGACGAACCGGAGGGCAATGCCTGCCGACATGAGGCCCAAAGAACTGTAGGCAAGACCGTGATAGAGCTTCACGTACCGCACCGCCGGGGCATGTTGCTGCAGGGCGAATCCCATGATGAAGAACCCAACCCAACCAAAGAGCTGAGAATTGGCATGGGCCAAAACGTAAGGCGTCCAGGCCGAGGCCGTGTAGTCTCCGCGTAGGGAGATGCCGAGCAAAGCAATGGCGCCAAGCGTACATCCCGCAATTAGGACGGACAAGATCCCTGCCGTGAAGAATGGCTTGTAGATGTCCACATTTGCGCGGTCGTTTGGGCCCAGTTTCGTCTGTGGAGCAGCCGTCAGACGCAACATGTGAAGGTTTTCTCGAGCCATAGCCCCATCGTGCATGATTCGGAATCAGTAAACTATGACGGAGGTCATAGTTTTTTAGGACTCTGATCTTCGAAACTCGGGATGGAACATGGGTGCAAAACAGTTCTACATCGATCCTAGCCGTTGCATTGGTTGCAATGCCTGCGTTGAAGCTTGTGCGGAATGTGACACGCATCCTGGCGTGTCGATGATTCACCTGGAGCAGATCCAGCGAGGCGATACCGTCCAAACAACTCCGATCATCTGCATGCATTGCGATGAGCCGGCGTGTGCGGCCGTGTGCCCTGCCGATGCGATCAAGCGGACCCCGGACGGTGTCGTCCAGAGTTCATTGAAGCCTCGCTGTATCGGCTGCACCAATTGCGTGTACGCCTGCCCATTCGGCGTTCCGAAGTACGACGTGGCCGTCGATCAGATGATGAAGTGCGACATGTGTTATGACCGCACATCGGTCGGGAAGAAACCCATGTGCGCAACGGTATGTCCATCGCAGGCGCTGTTCTTTGGAACGCCCGAGGAGATTGCGGAAATGCGCGGCGGTACGCCGATCAACAAATTCATTTTCGACGGCAAAGTGGTCACGACCAAGGTGCATTTGATGGTTCCAAAGGGCCATGTGCAACTTGACGTCAAGCCCAATGTACTGGTTCGAAAGAGCGACCTGCTCATCAAGTCGAGAGTCTAATGGAAGACAAACTACGAGAAGATTTTCCGATCGATTGGGAAGAGGACCACTTCGTTTCACGACGTGAGTTTCTCAGGTTCATGACCCTTGCCAGCGGTGGATTGGCCGTGGGCAGCGCGGCCTTGGCTGTGTGGTCGCGCAAAACGAATGATTCCATCGCCTTCGATGCCATGAGGATTTGTCGCGTCGACGAAGTGAACGCGGGTTCGGCGCGGGGTTTCACTTATCCTCGACCAACCGACCTCTGCATCCTGATCAAGGATACGGAAGGGGAGTGGAAGGCCTATTCAAGGCGATGCACGCATCTTTCTTGTCCCGTCAGCTACGAGCCCGACAAACACCGGCTCTATTGCCCGTGCCACAACGGAGCGTTTTCGATCGAAGATGGAAGGGTTCTGCAGGGACCACCCCCGCATCCGCTTCCCAAAATCCTCATCGAAACCCGTGGTGAGGAGATTTGGGCGGTTGGCGTTGCCAAGGCGGAGCATCTGTCATGAGAGGCCCGAAATACTTCAGGCGACGCCAGCGCTCCGAGGTCTTTTTGGCTCTCTTGCTGTTCAACCTGATCCTGGTTCTCTTGCAGCTTTGGCTCTTCGTTTCGGTACTCGAGGGCTTGCTCGGCGGACATACCGTGATGGCGATTCCAGCCGCTGCCGCCAGCATTTTGATAATGGCGGTCAATATCTGGATTCTTCGCGGAACGTATGCCGGAGGCGAATAGCAGCGATGTCGACGAATCCGAAGGCGCAATTCAAGGCTAAAGGGATTGCCTTTTCCTGGGCCACCGGCGTTGCCATTCTGATCTTGGCGGCAATCTACTTGGGATCGGGAGGGTTGGCGCGATTCGACGCACCCTTGGCTGCATACGCAAGCGCAACAATTTTCGCCGGTTTTGCCATCGCCTACCGGTATCTCATGTGGATTCAGCGTCCCCCAACTTGGAGGTACTTCGTTGCGAGTTGGAAGCTCTTCCTGAAGCCAAAGAGGCTCGTGGCGAACCTCTTCAAGCTCGTGAAGTTGCTTTGGAATAACATCGTTGCCCAGAAGTTCATCGAGCGACGCGGACATTCTCGATGGATCGCTCACATGGCTCTGGCTTGGGGCTGCCTGCTGGCGTTTGCGATCACCTTTCCATTGAGCTGGGGCTGGATCCAATTTTCGGTTGCTGCCAACGGTTCCGATTACCTTGTGGAAGTGTTTGGCAAGCCTACGATATCCTTCGCACCCGGTTCCGTGATCGGGTTCTTTTTCTTCAATGGCTTGAACATCTCGGCGGTCCTGGTCCTCACCGGGGTTGCGGTTGCCATGCACCGACGGGTGTTCAACCAGGGCGCGCAGGCGGTCCAATCGGTCACCGATGACTTTATCCCGCTCTTTCTATTGTTCGCGGTGGCGGTAACGGGCCTCATGATCACGGCGAGCTACCGTCTCATGGGTGGCGCCAACTTCTCGTTCCTCTCTTTGCTTCATGCGTTCGCGGTGATATTGCTTCTGCTTTATATGCCGTTCGGCAAGCTCTTCCACGTGATCCAGCGACCGGCCCAGCTGGGAGTCGCTTACTACAAAGAAGAAGGCGCTCGCGGCGAACAGGCGCTCTGCGCCCGTTCGGGGCAACCTTACCAATCGAAACGCCACCACGACGACTTGGTCGAAGTCATGAAGGAAGTCGGGGTCGACTTTGGCGACCACCAGAATCTCTCTCCTTTGGAGAAGCGCAAATTGATCGCGCTCAACCAACTTGCATTGAAGGATGATGCTCCGTTTGTAGGCTGAAATTTGAAAGGAACCAATGGCAAAACTCCCAGTCACTATTGAGAAGCTCCACGAGAAGTTCGGACCGACTCCGGTCGATGTGCCACCCGGCGGATGGCGCGGCCGGGGGGAACCGGAGAAGTTGGTCAAAACTCATTGCTGCTTTTGCGGTCAGCAGTGCGGCATTCAATTGAAAGTTCGAGAAAACAGGGTCATTGGATTTGAGCCATGGGAAGAGTTTCCATTCAATCGAGGAAAGCTATGTCCCAAAGGCGTGAAGCGCTATATGCAGGACAATCACCCGGATCGGCTTCTAAATCCGTTACGCAGGGAACCGGGCGTGGGATTTGTCCCGATTTCTTGGGAGGAAGCCTACGGTACGACGATCCGTGAAATCCAACGGATTCAAGAGAAGTACGGCAAGGATGCAGTTGCCGTCCTCAGCGGCGTCTCTCTGACCAACGAAAAGAGCTACCTCATGGGCAAATTTGCCCGAGTCGCCTTGCAGACGAAGGAGTTGGACTATAACGGTCGCCTGTGCATGGTGAGCGCGGGCACTGGAAACAAGAAGGCCTTCGGGATTGATCGGGCGGCGAATTATTGGGAGGACATTCTCCATGCTGAGGTCATCCTCTGTACCGGCACCAATATTGCCGAGTGTTCCCCAATCACCACCGACTACATTTGGCGAGCCCGTGACCGGGGAGCGAAGCTCATCGTCATCGATCCGCGTGAAACTCCGATTGCACGCACCTGCGATCTCCATCTGCCAGTCAAGCCCGGATGTGATTCAGCTTTGCTCACCGCCATCTTGAGAGTCCTGATCGAGGAAGGCTACGTGAACGAAGAGTTTGTGCGGAACCACACGAACGGGTGGGAAGATGCGAAAGCCTGCGCGCTCAGTCAATCGCTCGAAGAGGCAAGTCAAATTAGCGGCGTGCACGTCGACGATATTTTGCGGGCTGGACGAATGTGGGGGCAGGCGAAGACCAGTTTTCTGCTCCATGCACGAGGTATTGAACACCAGATTAAGGGCGTCGACAATGTGCTTGCCTGCATCAATCTGGTACTGGCGACCGGACGCCTCGGTCGCAAAGGATGCGGCTATGGAACGATCACTGGCCAGGGCAACGGTCAGGGTGGCCGCGAACATGGCCACAAGTGTGATCAACTTCCCGGCAATCGGGACATTACCAATCCAGAACATCGAGCCTTTGTCGCCAAGGTATGGGGGATCGATGAATCCGAGTTGCCTGGCAAGGGGCATCCTGCCCC
>JADZBW010000017.1 GCA_020851885.1 Fimbriimonadaceae bacterium
ATCAGGGATCCCGAACGCATCCTCCCGAGAACTTCTCGGCGGGTTTCGGTAATCTGCCTATGTCCAAACTCCAGTTCGACGAGCGCCTCGTCGGCTTCTGATTCGGCCCAGGAAGACACCGCGCTTCGAGTCGACGCCGCGAATGGAAATAGCAATACGGTACGAGTCAAGACAGATGCCAAGACGCACCAAAAGACATGCATCTTCTTCAGATGGGCGACTTCGTGGCAGAGCACGAGCATACGGCTTTCCTCATCCATCTTGGCAACATAGCTTGGGACGATAAGTGTTGGCTGTCGCAATCCCGTAACGGCCGGAGTTGTCGGTGCTGAGTGAACGATCAGTTCGGGCAACTTGGCCAGGCCAAGTGAATTGGCAGCATTTATCAGGGAGTCTTGTATGACTTGGTGCGCTTCCTTCGACTTATCGTGGCTCTCCTCAACATTGGATTCGCAATGTGATTTCAGGGTGAACGTCGTTGCCGAATTCACAATCAACGCTCCAGCATGAAGAAGTGAAAAGGCAACAAGCACTCCCGTGATAGCGAGCGGAATAGCGAGGGGAGAGTTTTCCAGGACGAAGACGACAATCTGCCAATGGAATAGGGTCAGGACCACGGCTACAACTGCGCAGAGGGCGCCGGAACTCAAGAGCAACCTGACGCTCCATGCCGCCAGGCCTGATCGTTGCTTGGACATCAATCGAACGGCGATCAGGATTGGAATGAGCGATAGCTGCAGACTTGCTCCCATTACGCCGAGGCCGATCAGCGCTTCCACGTCAGCCTTCCTGGTCGTCCTTGACGCGCTCTGCTATCTGCTGCAGAATGACGCGATCTTCCGTGGATAGAGATGATGATTCGGACAAGAATCCTAGTAATGGCGAGAGATGCCCCTTGAGCCTCTCATCGACGAACCGCTGAACATAGTCCGATTCGACATTCTCGATCGGCTTGGATAGGCTGTACCTGAAGATATGGTCGACGACCTGCCTCCTCAGGAGGCCTTTCTTCATGAGTCGATCGACCATCTTGACGATCGTGCCTCTGCTAACGCCCTTGGAACTGGCGAAGCCGTCCGTCATCTCCCGCACGGTCGATTCTGACCGCTCGGAAATAAATCTGATCAACTCGTGTTCCAGCGTAGCGATTGCATGAATATACCGGGTTTCAAGAAGCTTGTTGACAGGATGTCATTTCTAAGATATGATGACAGCATGTCAACAAATCGTAAGTCAAACAATCGAAGTGCCTACCGAGACTGAATCCATGATATTGCGACACGCATAAGGCAGATTTTTTATGCATCACGGCAACAACTTGAAAACAGCAAGGGTAGTCACCCTCTATTTCCTATCGTTTCTAACATCGATCAGCTACGGCCAATACGATCGCGGAGGCATACCGTTCAATTTTCCCACGCCTGCGGAACTTGGGCTTCGGTCGCATACCGATCAGGGCTTAACTGTCGACGTTACGGTGACAAATCCGCCGTCCGATCGTGGTCGAGTTACAAGTGACTCGATTTGGTGCTCAAAACTGGAATCCGCAATCAAGGCATCACTCAGACCAAATACTACTCCGCCGCGATTGGAAATCAATGGCACGCTAACATTCGATATTGCAAGGATTTCGGGAGGTTGGTTCTCCGCGAAGGTTGCAATTTCAGGCTTTGCCCAAGCTGGTTCAAACAGGATCCCCTTGCAATATGTTGCAAGAACCTCCGTTGGCTACTTTACGGAAATGCTGGCGGCTGAAATGTCTGTAAATGAATTAGGCAAGACAATCGCAGATGACTTAATGGAGTTAGAGAGGGCTGGAGCAAAGGCACAAGAGGATGAGTCAACAGTGGGACCGATCAAGAGTGCAAACGAGCCCAAGCAGAAAGCAAGTCACTTGGTGTGGTCAAAATACCGATCCACAGAGGGAAGATACACCGTCGACATGCCAGGACAAGTTGGCGCCATGGTGCGACCGGCCCCCACTGATGCGGGCACGATCCGGGTGTATATCGCTTATGTCGACTTGGGCCAGAAGGCATTCACGATCATGCATAACGATGTCGTAAAGGCAAGCGATTCACGTAAGGTTTTGGCCGGCGTTTGGAGCGGTCGGACCAGCGGCAAGGAGAACCTCCAAGTCCTCCGAAAGGCTTCCGTCAAGTGGCAAGGGATGCCAGCGATGGAAGGGGAGTTCGATTACGGAACCGGGGCGAACATCACTCACACTCGAGTTCGCTTCGTCCTGAAGGGCAAAAGACTTTTTCAGCAAATGGTAATCGGCATCGGCGGCACGGTCGATCGAGCTGCGTCCAATCGGTTCTTCAAGACCTTTAAGATCAGCTAGCAACATCCTGTTCTATTGCAATCTATCAACAATCCCCTAACATCGTGACTCAAGTTCGGATAACCGCAAATTCGCAGATTTTCGAGACAGTGTATGGGCTGGCGGAAACGAGACAATTTGTTCCAAGCCTCATGGATGGGACTCGGTCCCTATGGCCGATTCCTCCAAGATATGGCATAGGGTCTTTCGCCGCATGGGAGGGAGCACGGTGATTGGCATTCCCTGGGCCGCCCGACTGCTGATGATCCCCGTCGATGCCTCGCTTGAGCAGGCGCTTCAAGCACGCCGTGATCTCCACCTAATCTGGCGAGCAGACCGCTTCGTCGAGGGATCCAGGTTGAGGTCGATGTGCGACGAAATGAGCCGGTTGGTAGACGCCGCATTCGATGTGTTTGTCGCGCGTGATTCAATGGTCTCGGTTCCAGACCTGCGGCCTGGCGAGTTGCTAGATCCAGAGAGTCAAGGCGCATTGGCAAGTTGAAGAACGGGCGCGTTTGGTCGACTTCCTTTTGAGCAGATCGCCGACTCCAGGAGTTGCAAGCCGTGTTCGCCTCGGGCACGAAAATGCACCCCCTCGCGCAATCACTTCTTTGGTAGGAGTCTCCGAACTTCTGCGACCAGGATCTTGTATCCATCTTGATTCAGGTGGAGCCGATCCGAAACGTAAAGCTCGGGTCTTGGGCCACCCTTGGCGTCCAGCATTTTGGGGAAGGTGTTCAGGAACGTCAGGTCTCGACCCTTGTGGCAATTCGCCTCGATCAGCCGATTGGCGCGCTTAATTTCCTCGATCTTGTTCCAACGCGAGGGAGTGGGAGAGATGGATAGGAAAGCGATTTTGACCTTGGGAAGCGTCTCCCGCACCTTGGTGACGAATGCGGCAAAATCTTGGCTCACGTTCTCCGCAGATTTGCCATTGGCGAGGTCGTTGGTGCCGGCGAACAGCACCACCAAACGCGGCTCATAGGGGGTGACGATCCGGTGGGCGTAGCGAACGCTGTCGGCCAGGGTCGAACCGCCGAACCCACGGTTGATCACGTTGTATTCAGGGAAATCTTGGGCGAGGGAGGTCCAGAGCCGGATGGTGGAACTCCCCACGAACACAACGCCACCCTTGGCCGGTGGGTTCTTGGCGTCCTGGGCCTCGAACTTCAAGATGTCCTGCTCGAAAGGCGGCGCAACTTGCTGGGCTTGGGCGACCGCGCCAAGGAGCATCGCAAACGCGAGAGCGAGTTTAGGGACGGTGCGGTCCACGTTCCTATCTTCCTCTATTTTAGGTTTGGAGGCAATGGGTGGAGGGCGAAGAAATCGGGCGGTCGAAGAATCGGCCCTGGGGAATATCTCCCCAGGGCCGATTTGCCTATCGTGCAGTCTATTTCGCTGACCTGGGAGTCAGAGTTTCCAGCAGGGCGAGGGTGGCCCAGCAGGTGCCGTTGAACGAAGCGTACTGCGATTCGCCGTGCGGAAAACCGGCATCGAAGTAGTTGTTGGCGGGAATGGCTCGCTTGTTGACGAACCAAGAGCCGTCCTCATCTTGGGTGCGGAGCAAAAAGGCCACTCCTCTCTTGTAGACGGGATCGGTCACCGGCATACCAGCCACATGCATGGCGTAGAGGGCCTGGCCAGTAGCGTAGGCGTCGCTTTGCAGCGTCGGCAACTGCGACCATCCGCCATCGGGCCGTTGACCGGACCTCACGTCGACCATGGCTTGCTGAACGTCCTTGGCAGTTGCCGAGGCCCACTTCAGACCCATGAGTCTGGAAGCCAAGTCCTCGCTGGTGGAAGGCTTCGCGGTTCGCAGCCACTTGAGGGCGGCGGCCTTTCGCTGGGCGATTTCCGGTGCGGCCGATTTCGATCCGTAGACGCTGAGATCCTTGACGGCCAGAGCGGTGAACGTGAAGAAGCTGGACTGCATCGGCACGCGGGGAAGGGAGAAAGACCAGTTGCCGTTAGGGGTTTGCTGTCGGCCGAGGACCATCGCCATCGAGGAGGTTGCAGGATCGGCAGTCTGCCGGTGGGCGGCCATGCCCGCAAGGAGCCAAGAAGCGCCGGTGGTCACTTCGTTGATCTCGATGAGAGGAACCTGCTTCATTGCCTCGGGGCTCTTGAGCGCTTGGTCATTGAGCGGGCGCATGGCGTTCAAAGCGCCGTTCAGGCGGCCCAACTGCTCCTTCTGAAGGGCGGAATTGAGCACGAAGCCCAACTCCTTCGCCCGTCCTGTCGTCATTCGACCGAGTCCCTCTTGATGACAAGAGATGCAGCCGGCCATCTCGTTGAACTTCACCATCGAGGACTGGAGGAGGTCCAGGCTTCCAGTGACCGCCTGCTTTGCGGAGCGGTTCTGGCCGACCGCCGCAACCGCTTCGGAAGTAGGTCTTCCCAGCAGTCTCAGACTATCGTTATGGCCGCGGGCGGCCGCGAATGCGGCGGCGGAACGACCCTTGGCGTCCAACGGGTTGGCATTGGCGCCACCTTCCTTGAGCGCTTGAAGCACGTCGGGGTAGTCGCCATAGGCGGATGCAAGGAAGAGGGCGGTTCGGCCCATGTTGTCCCGAGCGTCAGCCTTGGCTCCCTTCTTCAGGAGCATGGCCACGAAGTCGGCATGGCCGTTGATCGCCGCTTCCATGAGCGGGGTGCGACCTTCCCGGTCGACGGTGTCGATTTTGATCCCAGCGCCGAGAAGCACTTCGCCTGCCTTCAGATTGCCATTGCGGGCCGCGAGGGCGATCGCGCTGGCGCCGTTGTTGTTCACGGCATTGACGTCGGCTTTGTCCTTGAGAAGCTCGGCGACAAGTCCAGGATGGCCCGCGTTGGCGGCGAGGAGGAGGGGCGTAAGGCCGTCTGTGCGGGCGACGTTGACATTCGCGCCTTTAGAGATCAGAAGCTTGGCGCCTTCAAGGTTGGCGGAGATGGCGGCGAAATGGAGAGCGGTGCCATACGTGCTCTCCGCATCGACTTGGGCGCCGGCTTTGACCAGAGCGCCCATGACGCTGGTCTGGTGGGAGGCCGCCGCGATGTAGAGAGGCGTAAATTCAAGGCCGTTACGACAATTGGGGTCGGCGCCCTTCTTGATGAGGGCTTGCACATCGGTGAGACTTCTATGGTCGATCGCCAGGAACAGATCCTGGCCCAGATTCCCATGGGGGGCGATGGGGGGATCGGTCGATTTTCGACCGCC
>JADZBW010000018.1 GCA_020851885.1 Fimbriimonadaceae bacterium
AACCGATCCCCTTCCGAGCCCTGAATCCCGCTCAAATCGAAATACTGAGCCATCAAGTATTCGACGGCAGCTACACTCCCATGCAGGTCACCTACCAGGATACGGACCTCGCGGAAATGGGTACGGATGACAACTTCGATCTCGGTAGTGGGTTGGCTCAGGAAGCTACCGAACACCTGCCCAACGGCTTTACAGGACGGGAGCTTTTGACCATCGCCGATAGTATCGACACCAAGTTCTTTGGTAGACCGGATTCCGTCGGAACCGATATTCGATGGGGCGAATCCGCTTACGATATGCAAGGTTTGGCCAACGAGCTCTTTCAACAGGAGCGGCCGGATCTCTTTCCCTGGCGGAACCAGCCGGGCAACCCACGAGGCTCATTGACCAAGGTGCGGACCGGCACCGAGCGACAGGTGACGATCTTGGCCAGGCTCACCGAGCGGGCCTCGCTCCACCAGCAGCTTCGCGACCGCAATTACACAAGCGATCAGATTGCGATCGACAAGTTGGCGCCGGATATCCGCAAGGCGATCCAAGATAACCTGGTCAAGATTCGGGAGCGATACAAGAATGCCAAGCCTCCGGCTTGGGATCCGATGGGCGGCGGCGTGCCACCACCACCTCCGCCACCGAGTCGTCGTTAGGCAGGCTTCTCGGCCCAAATCGAGAGCGTCTGGGGAAGTCTTCGGACGTTTGCGGGGTCCATGTTCGGGAAGCGATTCCAGAAAAGGTCGGGATGCTCTTTGATCTTGAGCAGCTTCAGGCCGGAACCGAGGGCCGCGTTGACGATCTCATCCATACGCCACATCCGCTCATGCTTCAACGCATGCTCGTCGATTGGCTTTCCAAGATCACCAATGTACGTCGAAGGCCACCCTTCGGAATCGATCGGACGCGCGTTGAAGTAGTCCCCGTACTCAGGGTCCAGAACATACTCTTTGTCCTCGAAGGTCCACAGGTCTGAAAATGGGTGCCCTTCGTAGAGATAGAGTTTCCCTCCCGGTTTGAGGAGCCGCACGACCACCTGGGCCCAAGCATCCAAGTCCATGATCCAGCAGAGCGCGCCACGACCGGTGTAGACCAGATCGGCGGTGCCATCGAGTTCCGTGGGAGTGTCCAAGATATCCGAACGAAACCAATGGGCGGGCGCTTGAAGGGCAGCGCTTTTCTTCCGTGCGACTTCGATCATCCGATCGCTGATGTCCACTCCGACGACCTCATGGGCGCCGCGATTCCACAGGGAAAGGGTGTCGGTTCCTCCTGCGCATTGAAGATGGATCGCGCGGTGGCACCAGGTGGAAAGATCGGTGAGGAACTCTCGTTCGGGTGGGCAGAAATTCTGGCCGCCGGCCCGGAGGAACTCGATTCGTTCCTCCAGTTCGGCTTCATAGGCGGCCGCACCCTCGTTCCAACCTACGCGATTGTCTGAGTGCCATTTCCGGACCTCGTCGCTCGACGCCATCCGGAAATTATGCCACCCGAATCTAGTTCTTCCAGTCGCAGACGAACACGTTGGTTTCGCCGCGGACTTTGCCGTATCGGTTGGAAGCCCACACCAGACGTTTGCCGTCGCGGGTCCACATAGGGAATCCATCGAATTCTGGCGTCTTGGTGATGCGCTCCAAGCCGGTGCCGTCCACATTGATGATCCAGAGGTCGAATTCTCGACCCTTCGGATCACCGTAGTTGCTGGAAAAGATGATCCGCTTTCCATCCGGATGGAGGAATGGGGCGAACGAAGCGCATTTCAGGTTGGTCACCTGCCGCTTGTTCGAACCGTCGGCATCCATGATCCAGATTTCGAGCTTGCTCGGTCGCACCATATGGTCTTTGAGCAGCTCTTGGTACGCGGCAGACTCTTGGGCATTGGCGGGAACGTCGGCGCGATAGACGATCTTTTTGGAGTCGTAGCTGATGAAGGGGCCGCCGTCGTAACCCACGTGGTTTGTGAGTCGCTTGATATTCTTCCCGTCCAGATCGGCCCGGTAGATCTCGAGATCGCCCTCGTAGTCGCTGGTGAAGGCCATCCACTTGCCGTTGGGGGCGATCGTGGTCTCCGCGACATAGCCGTTGAGGCTGATCACTGATTCCAGCCCGTCAGAATGCTGGTTGGCGGGCGCCTTGTGGGACGGACCCAAGGGCTTGCGATAAATGGAAAATTCTGGGTTGACCATCCAGACATATCCTTTGCTCATATCGATGGGCCTCTGGGGTCCTTCGTTCTTTTCGTGGGTGCTGCTGAAGTAGAGCCACTTTCCGTCCGGGGTGAAGTAGCTGCAGGTGCATCGGCCTTTGCCGGTGCTGACGAGGCTCTTATTCGAGCCGTCGGCGTTCATGGTGAAGATCTGCTCATCGGGATAGCCCGGTTGGCGCGATTGGTACGTGATCTTCTTGCCATCGAGGCTCCAGTAGGCTTCGGCGTTCTGACCGCCGAAAGTCATCTGGCGAAGGTTCACCATGTGAGGCTCATCGGGATTGCCGGCAACCGCGAGGGACCTCGGATCGGGTTGTGGCGCCTGGTTCGCCAAGAGGCCCGCTTGCTCGTCGTATTCCGGTAAATATGCTGTGCAAGCGTGATAGTGAATAGCGGGTGCGGCCAGGAACGCTAAGACCATTAGCATGCCCCAAATTTTATCTAGGTACGAATCCCCTCGTCTTTCCCAGAATGACGATCCCATGGCCTCGCTGATGGAGTAACGCCCGAGAGGCAACTTCATTCGGGCGTGAATCGCCTAGAGGCCGCCGATCAACAGACTTGTGCTCGCGGAGTAGCTACCATCGGAAATGGTGACGACCGAGGAGCGTGACGACGTCTGGCTCACAACGCCGGAGAACGTCACGATACTCGATCCAAAGACGGGAACGGACACTGTGGGAAGGGACTGAAACGTGCCTCCCGTGGATGAAATCGTGAACTCCTCGGTGCCGTCGGCTTCCCCACTGAGCAGGACGGTGAAGGTCACCGTCTGGTCCGGGGTGGCGATCAAGGCATCGGCAACCATGGTGATAGGGTGGACGCCGTCTCGGGGTCCAACGGGGCATACTGAGTTTCTCGCTGTTGCAATCGGCAGGAGCACGAAGAACGTGAGGAAGAGGGGTAGTCGTACCATAAGCGATCGTCCGTCGCAAGATACGTACCAATTACGTGATTACGAGTGCCCCAACCAAATCCGTCAGGTTTGACAGTGCGCCCAAGATCCTGCATTCACGATATTCGTCGCTACCGAGCGCATCTTGGCAGAGATGCTCCATTTTCGCCAATCGAAGCCTGTTGATTGGATAAAGTTGGATGCCCGATTCTTGAACGATTCCCCTTGTGGCGCCAAGGAGTTGCGCTGCGCATCGGAAATTCTGAACCGCGATGGCTACTTCGGCAATCCAGGCCAGGGAACGGGCAGTCGAAGCCAAGTCGCCCATCTTCTGGGCGAGGTCCACGCATTCTCGGAAGCGTTCGAGGGCGGTATCCCAGGTTCCTCGGCGCAAGTAGAGCTGACCTCGTCCGACCGTTTCGGTCCACAGGGCCAGCAAGTCAGGATTCTGGCCCATCGACTTTCGTGCCCGATTCAGAAACGCCTCAGCCTGATCCAGCTGACCAACGTCGATGCACGCGGTCGCCCAGGAGAGCAGGATTGAATAGCGA
>JADZBW010000019.1 GCA_020851885.1 Fimbriimonadaceae bacterium
CAATCAGGATGGTGTCGCCCGACAGGCTGAAATCGTGATCAGCGATCAGGGTGTCAAGGACACGACGATTATCGATACCAAGAGCCTGACCTTGGGTGCAGAGCCGGGCAAGGAATTGTTCGCGTTCAAGGCCCCGGATGGCAGCAAAGAAGTCTCTTGGGAAGAGATGAACAGCGCCAAGTGGGTCCATGACCTCGATGAGGCCAAGAAACTCGCCAGCAAGACTGGAAAGAAGATCTTCGTGGACTTCATGGCTTCTTGGTGCGGTCCCTGCAAAATGCTCGACCGAGATGTCTTCCAACAGGAAGATTGGAAGAAGATGGCCAAGTACGTCGTCTTCTGCAAGATCGACGTCGACGAGCAGCCGGCCGTAGCGCAAGCTTACAGCGTAACGGCAATGCCGACTCAGATGGTGCTTGCGGCCGACGGTTCGGTGATCGCCAAAAAGGTTGGCTATGCCAATCCAGCCGACTTCTACTCGTTCCTCAATGGAGCCCTCGGACTCTAAGACTGCATTTTCCAGCAGGTAGTGACAGCGGACCATGTTCTTGAACATGGTCCGTTTTGTTTTACTCTGTCTCGGTGGGTGATTCTGGACCACTTGTTGGCGCCGAATAAATTCGGCGATCCCAGGAGGCTAGGGCCGAATGAATTCGGCGATCCCAGGAGGCTAGGGCCGAGTGAGTTCGGCGATCCCGGGAGGCTAAGGCCGAATAAATTCGGCGATCCCAGGGGCTAGGGCCGAACAATCTCGGCGATCCCGGGAGGCTAAGGCCGACTAAATTCGGCGATCCCAGGGGCTAGGGCCGAACAATCTCGGCGATCCCGGGGGGCTAGGGCCGAGTGAGTTCGGCGATCCCAGGACGCCAAGGCCGAACAATCTCGGTGATCCCAGGGGGCTAGGGCCGAGTAAATTCGGCGATCCCAGGAGGCTAGGGCCGAATGAATTCGGCGATCCCAGGGGGCCAAGGCCGAATAAATTCGGCGATCCCAGGGGAGAATCCCTCGCGCGGGCAGGTCTTTTAGCCGATCCTAATGAGGTGGCGGTCTGGTAACATCCAGTCAATCCCTAAAACCATTCCGGAGAGCAACACTTTGAGTTCCACCTTGGGTTCGGCCACGGCCGACAAACCAAAGTCGGGGGGAAATAGCCCAACTGAGCTACCCTCGAACGCGCTAAGCAGAGACGAATGCCTAGAGCTTTTCAAGCTCCTTTATCTCACCCGTTATTTCGATGTTCGCCTGATTAAAGAGAAACGTCGAGGTCGCCTGACCGGTACGCTCTATTCCTCGCATAACCAGGAAGCAATCCTTGTTGGATCATTATTCGGGCTTCAACCGAATGACTGGATTAGCCCGATCCACCGCGATATGCCCGCGTTCTTCTTGAAAGACATTCGCGCAGGATGGCACAACCCAAATCGCAAGGGGATGTCGATCGATGAGGTCTGTTGCCAAGTTTGGGGAAAGGCCGATTCGCCGGGGCGAGCCCGAGATAACTGGTCGCACATTGGCAAGAAGAGCGCTCACATCATCCACTCGACGTCGATGCTGGCGGGCACCGTTCCCGTTGCCGCCGGGGTGGTTTTGGCCGATCGGCTGAATGGTGGCGACGCCGTGGTTCTCACTTTCAACGGAGAGGGATCGACCGCTCAAGGAATCTTTCACGAGGCGGTGAATTTTGCGGCGGTCCACAAACTGCCGGTAATCACGATCATCGAAAACAACCAGTGGGCCTATGGCACACCAACCCATCTTGAGTTTCCATTGTCGGATTTCGCACGACGAGCCGATGGCTACGGCATCCCTGGTTTGATTGCCGACGGTCAGGATGTTTTCGACGTCTATGACAAGGTCATGCAGGCGGTCGAGTTTGCCCGTTCTGGGCAGGGGCCGAGTATTGTCGAATGCAAGACGTTCCGGGCTTATGGACATGGTGACCATGACGACGACCGAGCCGCCAAATACCGTGATCCCAAGGAAGTGGAAGAGGGCAGAAAGAGAGACCCGATCGCAATTTGCCGTAAGAGGCTCATCGAGAAGGGCTACCTCAAAGGAGAGGCGGCAAAGAGCTTCATGGCAGAAGGGAAGAATGCAGCCGAAGTCAGCGATGAGGATTTCCCGCCTGAAGTCGTCCAGTACTTGAAGGATGCCATCGACAAAGCGATCAAAGCTCCTCTGCCGGCTGCCGAAGAAGGCGCTCAGTGGGTCTTCCGGGAGAATGCATGAGTACCAAGCTGATGGAGGCGCCAATCGCCCTCAAGAAGAACTACCTCACCGCGATCAAAGAGGCTCTTTTTGAGGAGATGTCCCGTAACCAGGACATGATCTGTCTGGGTGAGGATATTGGCATTCTCGGCGGCGCTTTTGGAGTCACCGAAGGACTTCAGAAGGAGTTTGGCGACACTCGCGTGTTGGACATGCCCATTTCCGAAGCGGCCATCGTTGGGACAGCCGTCGGGGCGGCGCTCAATGGCAAAACCTGCGTCGTCGAGATGCAGTTCATCGACTTCATCTCCTGCGGCTTCGACCAGATCGTCAACATGATGGCGACTTACCACTATCGCACCGCGGGTGAAGTCAATATGCCGGTGGTCGTGCGTGGACCGGCTGGCGCCTATGGTGGCGGTGCGCTCTATCACAGCCAAATGAACGAGGCGTGGTTCTGCCACTCGCCCGGACTCAAAGTCATCTGCCCGAGCACTCCCTATGACGCGAAAGGCATGATGAAAGCCGCGCTGCGTGATGGCAACCCGGTGCTGATCTATGAGATCAAGCAGCTCTACCGAGAGCGGAAGATCGAAGAGCCGCTTCCTATCGACGATTACATCGTTCCCCTGGGCAAGGCAGCGATTCGAAGGGAGGGGACAGACCTAACCTTGGTGACCTATGGCCAGAACGTTTACCACTGTCTGGATGCCGCCGAGCAGTTGGCCGAGAAAGGCATTTCTGCGGAAGTCATCGACATCCGGTCGTTGGTTCCTTTGGATGAA
>JADZBW010000020.1 GCA_020851885.1 Fimbriimonadaceae bacterium
GAGGTCGACAAGCTTGTAGTTCAGATAGCTGCCGGTATTCGGCGCCTGCACCGTCAACTTCTGGGAGCCCAGGCTCACGGTAAAGGACCCATTGCCCGGAGAGGCGATCTCGGCGGATAGCTTGAATTTGCCGGTCTTAACGGCTTTGAACTGCCACTCCAGCCAGTCCGAGGCGTTGGTCCAGAAGCCGAAATTCTCGCGATCCCCGTTACCTTCGACGGCGATCTCGTTTCCATGCAGGAGGGCATCGCCCGGCCTTAGGGTGATGCTGCCGTCGATATTCTGAGTCAGCTCGGGTTGGACGATCTCCAAAACCCCTTTCACTTTCAAGACGACGGTCGAGGAGATGGGATCCGGTGCGACGTGGGGTACCTGGATCAACACTCCCCCCGGTGTGTTCGTCGCCGAGAGCATGCCCCGGCCGTTCAGCAAGGATGCCCCCTGCGTCTCGTTCATCAAGCCGGGCACGAGAAGTTGCCCGTCGCTTGGCCAGTCGAAGACGTGCAGATAGAGAGTCGAGCCGCCTTTTTCTTCCACCCGAGTGCATCGACCCCAGGGCAGTTTCTTGAATGGACTGGGCTGGGTGGCGTAGATCCCTTTGTTATTTCGCTTCATCCAGGCCCCAACCGCCTTCAGCCGCTCGACGGATGGTCCTGGAATCTCTCCAAGGCTGTTGGGACCAACGTTGAGGAGGTAGTTTCCGCCCTTCGAGGCGATGTCGACCAGATTTCTGATCAGCGTTTCCGATGACTTCCAGTTGTGGTCATAGCTCTTGAAACCCCATGTATCGTTCATCGTCATACAGGTCTCCCAATCGCGGCCCGGATAGCCCGTTGCGGGGACGAACTGTTAGGGGGTTTCGGTGTCGCCCTTGTATCCGCCACCCAGTCGATTGTTGTGGATGATGCCGGGTTGCAGCCTGAGAAGCGGGAGCAGGAGGTCGGCCCGTTCTTTGGTCATCTCGAAGGGGGTGTCCCACCAGAGACAGGCGATCGGCCCGTAATTCGTCAGGATTTCGCGCACTTGGGGCACCGCGATCTTCTTGATGTATTCCGTCATGTCGCCATCCTGAGCCTTGTCCCAATGACCGCCGGCCGCCGCTCCCCCGGGATGGTTCCAATCCTGCGCCTGCGAGTAATAGAATCCCAGCCGGATGCCGTACTTCTTGCAAGCGGCCGCCAGTTCCTTGAGGGGATCGCGCTTGAACGGCGTCGCCTGGGTGATGCACCAAGGCGACGTCTTGGAATCGAACATCGCGAAGCCGTCGTGATGCTTCGAGGTGATCACGATGTACTTCATTCCCGCTTCCTTTGCCAACTTCACCCAAGTCTCGGCGTTGAAGTTCACAGGATTGAACTCCTTGGCGTAGGCCTGATAAGTGGCGGTCGGTATCTTCCCACTGTTCATAATCCACTCGCCGATTCCCCCGATCTGCTTGCCCTGGTACGTCCCCGCCGGCACCGAGTACACGCCCCAGTGGATGAACATTCCGAACCGCGCTTCGCGGAACCACCTCATGCGAGCGTCGCGCTGGACCTTGGTCTCGTTGGCATACGGATCGGGGCTTTCCAATTGTCGGGCAGGAGAAGCGGTGGAGGAAGTCAGGAGGGCGAGAGCAATGCAGGCGGTCACCCCGAAACGCTACCCCGGATGGAAACCACATTGGGTTCGCCGAATTGAGAAACTAGCTTTGCGATAGTTCGGCGATCTCAAGCGAGTCGATCAGGTCGACGGTCTTGCGGACGATATTCTCTGGATCGAGGGCGGGGCGATGGATGGGCCATCGAGCCGCCCCCCGCAGGTTCCTACTCGTCGTCTCCGCGAAGAATTCCTTCTCCACCACAGTGGGGGGTCGGAAATGCCAAGGTAACTCCAGCACCTCATCGACGCCCAAGATTGCGAACGATCGTTCAAGCAAGCCCAAGAACGCCGACAGGTTGTGGAGACTACGCTCGTAAATCTCCAATGGGTGGGGCTCCGCCAACTCGGGATGCATGGGCTGCCTCCCTCCTGCAAATGGAAAGTCCCAGAATTGGGTGTACCGCAGCTTCGTCGGGTGCCCGATGAAAACCCCGATCCAACCCGTTTCAACCTTTGCGAGGGCATCGAGAACTCCCGCAGATCGAATCAAGGCCCGCTGGTCATCCGACCAGTCGACTTCTGAGATGCTGAATGTCTGCGGCAATCCGATCGCGCCATTGAAGCGATGAACCGCATGGTTCGGAACCGAGGTCAGTGCGTAGGAGTATGCCGGGATTCCCAACTCCCGAATCGCGAAGGTAATTTCCGGCGACCAGGTGTTTCCCGCCCCACCCCAAAAGCTGGGCCGAGCGCCAAAGGCTCTCTCAAAGGCCTCGACCCCCTTGCGTTCGGCATCCAGGGCGAGGCGGCAGCCCTCCGCATAAGAGCAGTCGGCGAGCAGTTCCATCGTCGTCGGGTGATAGGAATGGGTGTCGGTGTGGATCCCAAGACAGTGGCCTTCAAAGGCCTCCAAGACGTCCCGACGCCCCCGCGATTGCAGCGTCCTGCATTTCTCGCCGGTGAGGCAAAAGGAGCCGCGAACTCCGGCATTGCCAAAGAGTCGGGCCACATCCATCGCCGCATCGTCCGCGAGCGGATTGAGGGGATCTTCGACGTCCATGAAAACGGAAACGATGGGCATGGCTGGGCTCCTTCGGCACGTTACCCGCTAGGTTCCCCGGAACCCGATTGTCGCTGCCTGCCCGGTGTGATAAAGTCCCTCCTATGACGACTTTCAACGGCCTGGGGATGAACCTTGGCAACCTCTCTCGACTCTCCAACGCCAAGTCCCGATCCATCAGCCCGGAGAACTTCACCGGTGAAAAGGGTAAGGGCGGCATGTCCACCGATGGCCCTGCGCTCAAGTGCGCCCGGGATTTGGGAGTCGGGTGGAAGCTCTCCCCCCTCGTCAGAATCGATGCGGGCCAGGAGCACGTGGTGGCCGATATCAAGGGGCCGGGCGCGATCCAGCAGATTTGGCTAACCCCCACCGGCAATTGGCGGTTCACTATCCTCCGAATCTACTGGGACGACCAGGAGCATCCTTCGGTCGAGTGCCCAATCGGCGATTTCTTCGCCTGTGGTTGGGGCAAGTACGCCCATGTCAATTCGCTCGCGGTGTGCGTCAATCCGGGTAGCGCATTCAATTGCTACTGGGAAATGCCCGTCCGCAAGCGCTGCCGAATAACGGTAACCAACATCGCCGAGGAGACGATGGTTCTGTACTACCAGGTCAACTACACCCTCACCGACGTGCCCGACGACTGCGCTTACTTCCACGCCCAATTCCGCCGCACCAATCCCCTGCCCTACAAGGATGTCTACACGATCCTCGACGGCGTGGCGGGCAAAGGCCAGTTTGTGGGTACCTACATGGCGTGGGGAGTCAACAACAACAATTGGTGGGGCGAGGGTGAGATCAAGTTCTACATGGATGGCGATGGCGAATTTCCCACGATCTGCGGAACCGGCACCGAGGACTACTTCTGCGGCTCTTACGACTTCGACACCAAGGTCCAGCAGGGGCGCGGGGTCGAGACGATCGAATACACCCCATTCTCCACGCCCTATGCCGGCCTACCTCAGGTCATCCAGCCGGACGGGCACTACGTGGCGAACACCCGCTTCGGGATGTATCGTTGGCACATCATGGACCCCGTCCGGTTCGAGGAGGACCTGCGGGTGACGATTCAGGCGCTTGGTTGGAGATCAGGGGGCCGCTATCTGCCCTTACAGGACGATATCGCGAGCGTCGCCTACTGGTACCAGACCCTACCAACGGCGTCATTCCCCGCGTTGCCAGACAAGGACTATTTGGAGATCATCTAGCCAGGTTCCCTTGAGCCGGGAATTGGCGGCTCATTCCCGGCATCCAAGATCGATTTGCCGCGATTGGCGTCGCCAAGGCGTCAGGAACTGTCGTTTTGGATCTTTCCCGGGGAACTGATTTCCAGGCTTGGCGAATTCGCTCCATTCCCACCACCTTGGCGAATAAGGAGGTATTCCAAGGTTGGGCGTCGAACAATCGCGGCAAGCCATGCTGCGACTCTTGACCCTGTGCGCCCTCGCGATCCTGATCGCCCGCATGGTGGTCGTGGCGCTTCGCCCGGCGGTCGATCCACCCACGACCGGCGTGGTGACGATCGAAATGAGCGTATGGGGAATGCCCTGGGAGAACGACCTCTACACCAAGGTCTATATCCCTGAATTCGAGCGACAGAACCCGAAGATCAAGGTCAAATTCCATCACTTCGAGGACTACGGCAACCGCATTCTGCTCTCGCACGCCGGGGGCATCGCCCCGGATGTGATCCGCCAAGGCCTGGAGAGCAACATGTCCTCCATCCGTCGGGGAATGAACCTGCCGTTGAACAAATACATCGACGGCCCAGACGGGATCGATCGCCGCGACTTCATCCCGATTCTTTGGGACGGTCTCAAGTATCGGGGCGAAACGTACGGCGTCCCGCAGGACATCAACATCCTCGGGCTGTACTTTAACAAGGACCTTTTCGATCGGGCCGGAATCGGCTATCCCGATGAGAATTGGACTTGGAGCGACCTTAAGTCGGCGGCAGAGAAGCTCACCAAGGATGTCGATGGGGACGGCCATCCCGACGTGGTGGGGTTCGACATTGCGTGGGGGGCCGGCACCTACAAGCCCTTCGTTTTCCAGGCGGGCGGCGAGTTTTGGAGCAAAGACGGGGAGCGCACCGTGATCGACAGCCCCGAGGCGGCCGAGGCCCTTAAATTCTATAGGAGCCTGATGCGGAATTACAGCCTGACCAAGGCAACTTCGCAGCGCGGCGGCCTCGGTCCAGACAAATTCTTCGAGTCGGGCAAGGTGGCGATCTACATGGATGGGAGCTGGATCACTCCTTCCCTGAAGAAGAACGCGCCCAATCTGCGATTCGGGGTGGCGCCACTGCCCCGCGGGAAGAGGGCGATGTCGGTCAGCGGCTCCTGTTTTTGGGCGATTGCGAGTCAATCGCGCCATCCCGATGAAGCCTGGAAACTCACCAAGTTTCTGACCAGTACGGAGGCGTTGACTCGTTATTGGCAGTTCCTTTGGGTGGCTCCCCCGGCAAGGTGGTCGGCTCTGAGGTCGCCCCGGTTCAAACAGGTTTCGGGGGCAGTGGGCAGAATCCCGGGCATCGACTCCCCCCAGGAGTTCGCGGAGAAGTGTGGCTGGATCACCAAGGTCCTTGAGAATGGCTGGACCACCGTTCGGCAGTCCAGCCAGTATTCCAACAAGCTCAATATGAACTTGGCGGAGGCAGTGGACGAAGTGCTGCTGGAGAATCAAGACCCGGCAACCGTCCTGAAGGAAGCGGCGGCGAAGACGAACCAGCAGATCGAGGATGCCCGGAGAATCGAGCGTCTCAGGGACCAAAAGGGACGATGAAGCCGAGGCGGGTTCGCAATGCCTGGGGGTGGGAGTTCATCGCCCCTGCCCTGCTCTTGGTCACGCTGTTCGTCATCGTGCCCTGCTTCTGGGGAATCGGACTGAGCTTCACCCAGTTCGATGGGATCGCGCCTGCCAACTTCGTGGGCATCGAGAACTATGCCCGCTTGAAAGACGATCCGCTTATCTTATCGACTCTGGTGAATACCGCCTTCTACGTCCTGTTGACTCTGCCGACCGGGCTGGTCCTCTCGTTGGCGATCGCGATGGCCCTCCACCAGAAGTGGTTCCGGGGCCGCTCTTGGGTTCGGGCTATTTACTTCTTGCCGAACGTGACGAGTCTGGCGGCGGTCGCCTTTGTTTGGGAATGGCTCCTCAACCCGGAGTACGGCCTCATCAACGCGGGACTGCGAGGGCTCGGCTTCAAGGCGCTGGGTTGGCTCAGCGATCCAACCTTGGCGATGCCGACGGTGGCGGCGGTCAGCGTCTGGCATGGGGTGGGCTTCAGCGTCCTGATTTACCTCGCCGGCCTGAGGTCCATTCCCGAGGAAGTGCACGAGGCGGCAAGGATCGATGGGGCAAGCTCCTGGCAATGTTTCCGCAATGTCACCTGGCCCCTGCTGACCCCCACGACCATGTTCCTGACCATCATGGGCGTGATCGGTGGGTTCCAAGTCTTCCAGAGCGTCTACATCATGACCGGCGGCGGGCCGCTCGACCGCACGAGGGTGTATCTGTACTACCTTTGGCAATCGGCCTTCCAGAACTTGGACTTTGGCTATGCTTCCGCGATGTCGGTCCTCTTGTTTGGGATCGTGATGACGCTGACAATCCTGCAGCGTCGCTATTACAATCGGAGGCTTCAGACGTGGCAGTGAGGGCCCGGGGCGTGCCGATTGCCACCAAGTTTGGGCGGGGGGCCACCTGGACGGTCGTCACGATGATGGGCCTGGCCATGCTCGTCCCATTCCTCTGGATGATCATGACTTCATTGAGAACCGATGCCGAAGCCTTCGCTTGGCCACCCAGGATGATCTCTTGGCCACTACGATGGGAGAACTACCCAGAAGCCTGGAAGATCGCCCCATTTGGACGATTCTTCCTGAACAGCCTGATTGTGAGCGTCTGCGTGACGGCCGGGAGTTTGACGGTGAACTCGCTCGCCGCATTTGGGTTCGCCAAATACGAGTTCAGGGGTCGTAACGCATTGTTCCTGGGACTGCTTGCCACGTTAATGATCCCCTCCCAGGTGACGATGATCCCCAGCTTCCTCCTGTTAAAGCAGCTCGCCTGGCTTGACACCTATACCGGCTTGATCGTCCCCGGGCTGGCGGGCGCCTTCGGCATCTTCTTCCTTCGCCAGTACATGCTGACGATTCCCGACGACTACCTCGATGCCGCTCGAATGGACGGCGCGTCCGAGTATCGAATCTTCGGGCAGATCGTCGTTCCGTTGGCCAAGCCCGCGATCGCCACTCTCGGCGTGTTCACCTTTCTAGGAGCATGGAATGACTTCTTGGGCCCCCTGATCGTAGTCAAAAGCGATGACATGCGCACCCTTCCGCTCGCAATTTCGGCGCTGTCCGCCGGCCACTATGTGATGAGCTGGCCCCTCCTGATGGCAGGCGCCTCCTTCGTGGTCATCCCCGTGCTGATCGTTTATTTTCTAGCTCAAAGATATTTTGTTGATGGAATTGCCTTGGGCGGATTGAAAGGATGATCGTATGATGCTAGGGTGGAAAAATTCCAACGGATGGGAATTACCCGGTGAAGATGAGGCGGCGAGACTTCCTCGCAGGCTCCAGCGCGGTGCTCACTGGCCTGGCGCTGACGTCATGGTCGGACTCGACTTCGTTTTCGTTCGCTGAACTTGCCAAGGATGAGCAGGGGAACGGCCATGCCGAGGGGGTCGTGTTTCACGACCGAAGTGGATCGGGCACGCGCGAAAAAGGCGACGAGGGCATCGCAGGTGTTTGCGTTTCGAATGGACGAGACGTCGTCAGAACCGATCGAGATGGCAGGTGGCGCCTCCCGGTTCGCCCGGACACCGTGTTGTTTGTAATCAAGCCTTCAGGCTGGAAAGTGCCCGTTAACGCGAGCAAATTGCCACGCTTCTACTATGTGCACAAGCCCAGCGGGTCACCCGATTTCAAGTTCGCTGGTGTCAATCCCACCGGGGAACTGCCAACTTCCATCGAGTTTCCGCTCCAGATGCAGAGAGAGCCGGATAAGTTTCGGATGGCGCTGTTCGGAGATCCGCAGCCGAGAAACCAAACGGAGATCGACTATATTGCCCACGACGTGGTCGAGCACGTCGCGCTTGAAATCGAAATGTTCGACATGAAGTTCGGCCTGAGCCTGGGAGATGAGATGTTCAACGATCTCTCTCTTTACAACAGCCTGAACAAGACCATCGGAACGTTAGGTCTCCCTTGGTACAACACCGTCGGCAATCACGATCTCAATTACGACTCCACCGACCACCTCCAAGCGACGGAAACGTTCAAGAGGGTGTTTGGCCCAACCTATTACGCGTGTAACTATGGCAAGGTCCACTTCATCGTCTTGAACAACGTGTATTGGGAGGGATAGGCCGCCAAGTCCTACCACGGCGAGCTGACCCCAGAGCAGTTGGAATTCGTCAAAAACGATCTTGCCTATGTGCCAAAGGACCGGCTCGTGTTCATTGCGATGCACATACCGCTCCCCAATGTCGTCAATCGCGAAGAGCTCTTTCGCCTGATCGAGGATCGGCCCCACACGTTCTCCTGCTCCGCCCACACCCATGTCCAGGACCACCATTTCCTCGATGCCAAAGACGGCTGGAACGGCAAAGAGCCGCACCATCACCTGAACCACGCCACCGTCTGCGGATCATGGTGGGAAGGCGCTCTCGATGAGCGCGGGATTCCTCATGCCACCATGAGCGATGGCGCACCGAACGGATTCTCGATCGTTGAATTCGAAGAAAACCGCTACAAGGTGTCATTCCGGGCCGCCAGCAGGCCCTCTTCCCATCAGATGAACATCTGGATGCCGGAGGAGATCGCTTCCGTCGATTCAGGCAAGACTGAGATCACGGTTAACGTCTATGCCGGATCGACCCGTTCCAGGGTCGAAATGCGGGTTGCCGAAAGCGATTGGATTGCCATGGCGAACGTCGCGGATCGCGATCCCTATTTCGTGCAACTCAAGGAGATGGAATTGGGACCAAAGCCACCGACGGGAATGAAACTCCCCAACCCCTCCAAGACCAAGCACCTTTGGAAGGCGACGCTTCCGGCGTACTTGCCCACGGGCACCCATGCCGTCGAAGTTCGTGCGACCGACATGTTTGGGCAGGTCCACTTCGATCGTCGCATCTTGCGCGTCGTCTGAGCACAATAGGGGAAGCCGCCCATGAATTCCCCATTCGACCCATCGACCATCCAAGCGATTATCCTTACCGGCGGTGCCAGCCGTCGCATGGGGCGGGACAAGGCTTCGCTGGAAGTCGACTCCGTCTCCATCGCCCTGCGTACCGCCCGGAAGCTCGACGAACTCAAAGTTCCGGTCACCGTGTTGGGGCGTACACCACTGGAGGGTTATGACTTCATTGCGGATCAACAGGACTTTCAAGGTCCGTTGGTCGCTCTGCGAGCGTTTACTCCTTCGCGACAGTGGGTGTTCATCGCATCGTGCGATATGCCTCGATTCGACGCTTCCATCGTCCGGGCATTGGCAGGTCTCGTGTCCTCGGCGGATGCCGAAGCTTTCGTCCCGACGATCGAAGGTCGGTTGCAGCCGCTCCTGGGTTTGTATCGAGCCGAGGCCTTTGCGAGTCTCTCGAAAGGCATGACTTCGATGATGGCTTGGCTGGATGCTCTGAGGGTCGTGCAAGTGCCTTTGGAGGAGTCAGGTCTCAATGTACGCCACTGCCTTAGCGCCAACACGCCAGAGGAGTTGGCGAGCATCCTCGCCGACGATCCCAACTTCCCATGACGTCGGTCATATCCATTCACTGGCGGATTAGCGGATAATTGGGGAACACATGCGCGCACCGCGTCACCCGCTGATCGACCGCTTCGGCCGTCGGCACAACTACCTTCGGATTTCAATAACGGACCGATGTAATTTTCGTTGCGCGTACTGTATGCCCGATGAGGAGATGGTCTGGAAAGATCGGGCCGAGATCCTGACCTTCGAGGAAATCCAAAGGCTCGCCGAGTTGTTTGCCGAACTAGGCGTGGACAAGATCAGGCTAACCGGGGGCGAACCGACGGTTCGGAAGGGGTTGGTGGATTTCGTTGGGCGTCTGAAGTCCATTCCCGAAATCAACGAACTGACCTTGACCACCAACGGGGCTACCCTCGCGACGACGGCCCAAACATTGGCGGAGGCGGGGCTGACCGGCATCAATATCAGCCTCGACACCTTGAGGCCGGAGAGGTTTCTTGAAATCACCCGTCGGGATCGCCTGGCCTCCGTACTGGCCGGAATCGACGAGGCACTGAAGGCTGGATTCGCAAAACTGAAGATCAACGTCGTCGCGATGGCCGACGTCAACGACGACGAATTGACCGATTTTGTAGAGAGATTCTGGAATGATCCTATCCACATCCGATTCATTGAGTTCATGCCTTTTCAATCGAATGGGTGGGAAAAGGCGAGGATGATTCCCTACTCGGAAATGCGGGCCGCTCTCGAATCGCGATATCGGCTGATTCCATTGGAGCCGGAACCCTCGGCGGTTGCCAAGGAGTTTGCCGTCGAAGGTGCGCGTGTGCAAGTCGGGTTCATCACGTCGATGACCGATGACTTCTGCGGCGGGTGCAACCGGCTTCGACTTACCGCCGACGGGAAACTCAAAGTCTGTTTGTTTGCTCCGACCGGCCCAAGCTTGCGAGACGCCATGCGGTCTGGCGCCGATGACGACCAACTGGCAGATATCATTCGAAATGCGTTGGCGGGCAAGTGGGCTGGACATCCGCCGATGCAGCATCTCGTTCGAGTGAACGACTTACCCATGATCTCGATTGGAGGCTAACGATGCGCGACGTATCCGCAAAAAACTGGTCCCTGCGAACCGCCGCTGCGCGCGCCACCGTTCGTTGCTCTCCGGAGTCCATCCGCATGATCCTGGAGGATCGGGCCCCCAAGGGCGACCCGCGACCGATCGCCCGAGTCGCCGCGGTGCTTGCAGCGAAGAACACGCCCCTGATCATCCCCTATTGCCATAGCGTCGCCCTCGACTGGGTGGGGGTGGAGTTTGAATTGGGCGTGGAAACGATCTTGACAACGGTGCGAGTGAAAGCCATCTACAAAACCGGCGTTGAGATGGAGGCCCTGACTGGCGCCGCCGCCGCTGCTTTGAACTTCTACGATCTCCTGAAGCCAGTCGACGAAAACCTTTCCATCGAGTCGATCGAGTTGCTTGAGAAGACCGGCGGGAAGTCCAATCACTCCGGCATATTGGATCGGGAATGGGCCGCCGCGGTCCTAGTTTGCTCGGATCGAGCTTCCCAGGGCATTTACGAGGATCGCTCCGGCAAACTCCTTGTCGAAGGCCTCGAGGGGCTGGGAGGGTCCATCGCGGGCTATGAAGTGATTCCCGACGAACCCGCAGAGATCGAGACGCAGCTTCGCGCCTGGGTCTCCGAGGGAATCAACCTCATTTTTGTATCGGGAGGAAGCGGGATCAGAGATCGGGATCGAACACCGGAAACGGTTGAGAGGATGTTGGATCGCCGGCTGCTGGGAGTGGAAGAGCACTTTCGCGCCTACTCACAGTCACGCGTACCGACCGCCATGCTGAGCCGCGCCGTGGCGGGCGTTGCCGGGTCTTCCGTTATTGTTACGCTGCCTGGTTCGCCGGGAGCCGCCCGCGATGCCCTGGATGCCCTCTTCCCTTATCTGCTCCATGCCCTCGACGAACTGGCGGCGGACAAAACGTGATCTCCTACGAAGAGGCCCTCGAAATCGTCATCGGTTCTGCCGGTTCCCACGGATCGGAGACGATTCCCCTGGGAAATGCCATTGGCCGCGTCTTGAGCGAATCGATCGCCGCCTCCTTTCCCCTTCCCCGCTTCGACAACTCGGCGGTAGACGGTTACGCCATCACCGCGGAAGACGGCAAAGCGTTGGCCGAGCGCGGCGAAATTTTGACGCGTTTGAAAGGGGCATCCGCAGCCGGCGCTTCCGCTGAATCGGAGATTCAGCGCGGCGAGTGTCACCGCGTTTTTACCGGCGCACCCTTGCCGACGGGCACGGGGGGAGTCGTGATGCAGGAAGATGCGCGGGCCGAGGGCGATTGCGTGAAGTTGGCTGGCGAATATGAAGCGAGCCAACACATTCGACGGGCGGGCGAAGAATGGTCGGAAGGAGATTTGGTCCTTCCCGGTGGGTTGAAACTCAATCCTGCGGGCGTCGCCTTGGCGGCCATGTTAGGACGGGCGGAAGTCGCCGTTCGCAGGCTTCCCCGGGTCTCGATCGTGGTCACGGGCTCCGAATTGGTCCCCCCAGGTCGGGCATTGGAATCCGGGCAAATCCATGAGTCGAACAGTTTTGCGATCACGGCGGCTCTCCATCAGATCGGGATCACACCGGTGAGTTGCGAGTGCGTTCCCGATGAGCGCCACGCGACGGATGCCGCGATCGAGCGCGGCCTTCAGGCTGCCGACGTCCTGCTTACCTCTGGTGGAGTGAGCGTTGGCGATCATGATCTCGTGAAAGCGGTCTTTGAAGATCAGGGGATCGAGCGTCGGTTTTGGCAGGTTGCCGTGAAACCGGGGAAGCCCGTCTACTTCGGGGTGCGTCCCCGTGACTCGAAAGCGGTCTTTGGCTTGCCTGGGAACCCAATGGCCATCCTCACCTCTTTCATCCTCCTCGTCAAGCCGCACCTTTTGGCAGCCACGGGTCATGGTGAGCCGAGACCGCGCTTCCACTCCGCCATCTTGAAGGAAGGAGTCCGCCACCAGCCAGGTCGGATGGAGTTCGTGCCTTCCTGGCTGGAAGCCGATTCCGTTTCGCCATATTTGGGCCAGAGGTCGCATATGTTGGGTGGAATGGCTCGCGCGAACGCCCTCATCCAAGTTCCTTCAGACGTGAAAGAAATCGTCCCAGGAAGCACCGTTAAAGTCATTCCCTTTGGAGGTATTTCCCAGTGAGAATCGCCGTTCGCTACTTTGCCGCCCTCCGTGAACAGAGGGGAATCTCAAGCGAAGAGTTGGAGACGGATGCGGTCACGACCGCCGCGCTTTTTGCCGAGCTGAGGAGCCGGCACAGATTCAGCCTCAACGAAATCCAAGTCAGGTTCGCCGTTAATGGCGAGTACGTTGGCGCGGAGCATACGCTTCGGGAAGGCGACGAGGTTGTCTTTGTCCCGCCCGTGGCCGGAGGATGAGCATGTTCCGCCTCTCGATCACCACCATCTGCCCTCCCCCTCTCGATTGCTCAACCGCGGGCGGATTCGTGACCTTTGAGGGCAAAGTGCGCACCCAGAACGAAGGGCGGCCCGTCGAGTTCCTTGAGTACGAAGCCTTTGAAGAGATGGCGGAAGCCGAAGGTCGGGATCTTCTTCAAGAAGCCAAGGACCGTTTCGAATTGGAGTGGGTCGAGGCCGTTCACCGGGTGGGCAAACTGGCGATTGGCGAGACCGCCGTCTGGATTGGTTGTGCGGCAGCCCATCGCCGAGAGGCCTTTCTTGCCTGTGAGTTCCTCATCGACGAGCTCAAGCATCGACTGCCGATCTGGAAGAAGGAGCACTATTCGGATGGCCCATCCGAGTGGGTCAACCTTCAGTCCGCGTCCAATACCAAGCAGTTGACGCCGTCCGAGTTGGCGGCGCGCCAGATCGTGCTTCCCGAGGTCGGCCCCGCAGGCCAGGAAGCCTTGAGTCGCGCCCGAGTGGTGGTCGTGGGAGCAGGCGGACTCGCGGCAACGATCCTGCCTTACCTTGCGGGGGCGGGGATCGGCACGCTTGGGATCGTCGAACCCGATGTCCTCGAAGCCTCCAATCTTCACCGGCAGATCCTTTTTGGCCATGCCGATTTGGGTCGGAGCAAGGCAAGGCTGGCGGCAGAGTTCCTTCACCGACTCCATCCCCACATAAAGACGGTGGCATACGAGGAGCGGCTCACCGCCGAAAACGCGCCAAGGATTCTCAGCGAGTTCGACATCGTCGTCGATGGAACCGATAGCCTGGAGGCCAAGTTCGCGCTGAACGACGCTTGCCAGGCATTGTCTCGGCCGTTGGTTCAAGCCTCCATTTATCAGTTTGAGGGCTATGTCCAGACCATTCTGCCCGGGGGCCCATGCCTTCGATGCCTCTGGCCGGAGGCGCCCGCCGAGGGATGCGTTGGCACCTGTGCCCAGGCCGGAGTGCTGGGAGTGACGCCAGGGTTCTTCGGACTCTTGCAGGCGAATGAAGTTCTCAAACTGATCCTCGGATTCGGCGAAGTTCTTTCCGAGAGGCAGTTGCTGGTGGACTTGCGCGACGGGTCCATGGAGCGTCTACGGCGAACTCGCCGGAAAGGCTGCTCTTGCGCTTCTTCAAAGCCATGGGCCGGCGTCTCCAAGGCGTTGAATTGGGAAGTCGACTCTGAACAAGTGCACCGATGGACGGAGCCCTTTGTTTGCTTGGACCTTCGCGAAGAAGATGAGCCAGATGGCCAAATCGAGTTGGGACAGGTAGCTTGGATTCGGACGCCGCTAAGTCGATTTGAACCGGCAAATGCGTTGGTCCCGGGTCAAAGGACGCTGCTTGTCTGTGCGACCGGCGGAAGAAGCGGCGTCCTCGCCCTTCGGCTTCGAGAGGAGAACAACCCTGAGGCATACTCACTCAAAGGCGGCTTGAAGGCGATCTCAGATCCGATCGTCGTCACTGGGGCCGATGAATCCTGTTTGCCGATCAAAGACTCTCAGTAGTCATGGGCATCAGCGATATCTTGAGAACCGAGGGAATTATGTTATCGACGGCAGACAATATTCTTGAACGGGAATCCTCGCTCTCCGTCGAGGCTGCCGTGGATCGATTGGAGGCCGCCATTCGTTGGGAAGGTTTCAATCTGATTGGCAAGCACGACTTGGCAGCCTCGTTGGCAAAAGAGGGAATCCAAAGGCCGCCCTACATGGTGGTGGAAGCCTGTCATCCGATTATTGCCTCGGGTGTGCTCGATACCGCACCCTCCCTGGGCTCGATGATGCCTTGTGCCATCGCAGTTTTCCCCCGCGACGGCCGGACCGTCCTCTCGACGATTCGCACCCCGAAGCTGGCTGAACTCGCGGGGGCGCCCGAGGGGGTCGTTAAGCAGGCCGCCGTGGTGGATGCCACCATGGAGCGGATGATGGCTTGGGTCGTCGAACCGGAATTGCAGACCCAGGATCTTCAATGGAGCGAAGCTACAGAATTCTACAAAGTGAGCCTCTTTGCCACTGGGTCGGCCGACATGCTGTTGGCATCGACCTCGCTTGCAGCCTTCAGCAGGTCATGGAGTCGATTCAAAGCTCCTGGTTCCCCTTCCGAATCAACGATTGACGCCCAACTATGGGGTGAAACGAACCACACGATCGATGCGGCTCGCGAGCAAGCTGGGAAAGGCGCCCTGCTCGACGCTCACGAGACATTGGAACCAATTAGGCAGCTCTGGAGCCAATATCGAACGGCCAACGCAAGGGCGACTCGGTTCGATCGGTCGACCAGATACCATGCGGCGATAGAAGCGATCATCAGAGCCACGAGCGAGTCGAACGTCGAGCAAACTCGACTGGCCGCCCTAACCGCCAAGCTCATGCAATGCTGGGCCGAATTGCAAGGGGACTTTGAAACGAACTGGTCGGAAATCCGACGAGCCCAATGGGATCGCCTTATCATGGTGAATCAGGCAGCGATCGATACCTGGAACTCCACAATGACGACCGATTCGGCAAAGTCGCTGGATATTGAATTCCAGAAACTCTTCATGGCTTTCGGCTGAGAAAGCGTCGATAGCGTTGCTTGGTAAAACCGGTCGACCGAGGCACTCACAAGGTCCGATCGTGCCAATCATTCCTCATCGACCTGGAATCATTTAGGGTTACTCCAAGTAGACATCTGGTGATAAATTCAATTCACAGGGGCAAATTTTCTATAATCTGCAAAATCCTCAACCCAATCACGGGAATGATTGGAGTATAAAGGTCTGTACAGAAGATTTGCCATGAGAATTGCCCTACTTTGGAAAGAATCGATAGTCCGTGATGCGGTTGCCAACTTGCTGGAGAATCGCGGTCGATTCGATGTTGTCGTCTCCACAAATCAAGCGAAGGATTGTCTTCAAGCCGTTCGCGAGCACGGGGTCCATGTCATCGTTGCTGAATCCGATCTTATGAACTCGGCGCAGAAGCAGTTCCTCTTCGGTGCGAAGTTGCTTGGCTCCTTCGGCATCCTGTTCGTTACCGACGATGACGAACTCGAAGGGGAGACGCCAGACGGCGAAGTCATGGTTCCGGTTACTTTGCGCCGCGAAGAGTTCTTTGAGAAGATTCGCGAGTGTGGGACGCCCTATCTTGAGGTGCCGACCGGCCGTGGCAAGCGTCGTGGAGACAAGCCACACGGACTTTCGGCTCGTGAGCACGACGTTGCCGCGCTCATTGCCAAGGGTTACTCGAACCGCCGAATTTCGGAGGAAACGGGGATCCAGGAGCAGAGCGTCAAGAACACGATCAGCACAATCCTGCGAAAGCTCGATTGCGAAAACCGAACTCAGGTTGCCTTGCGCCTCCTCTTCTAGTCGAATGGCCATGCCAAAACTCGTCTAGGCAGGTTCATGGCAGCCAGGAAAAGGGGAGGGATCGGCGATTTGGGCTTAAGCCAGGCCCTGTTGCCCGGTACCTATGCTTTTGTCGCCATCTCGGTGGTCAAACCTCCGTCGATTTTCCGCTCGAAGTCCAAAGAGGTGGGTCGGCGGTCGGTCGATCGCTTGATC
>JADZBW010000021.1 GCA_020851885.1 Fimbriimonadaceae bacterium
CCGGAGATCCTTGTCTTGATGCATCATCTCTTGAATCTTCTGGTAGCCGTGCATCATCGACGTGTGATCGCGGTCCCCAAAAAGGCTTCCAATATGCTTCCAAGAATCGCCGGTGATTTCACGGGTGATATACACCGCGATGTGCCTCGCATGGACGATCGGCGCCTTCCTGGAAACGCCTTTGATCTCGTCCGCGCCAATTTTGAAGTGGCGGCTGACGACATCCACGATATCTCCAAATTCCGGCTTTGCCAGAGCGCCCCGGAAGAAAGTCTCGACCATCTTCTGGGCAATATCGAGATCGAGGCTGCGCTCTTGCAGACTGGATTCCACCGCCAACCGAGTCAACGCCCCTTCAAGCTGTCGAATGTTCCCCGGCACGTTCTCGGCCAGGTACATCGCGACTTCGTGGGCAAGTGCGATCCGGTCCTGTTCCGCTTTGCTTTGGATAATCGCGCATCGGGTCTCGGTGTCGGGCATTTGAATGTCCGCTACCAGGCCAGCCTCAAATCGCGAACGCAGCCGTTCATCCATCAAATGCAGGTCGCGGGGTGGCCTATCGGAGCAAATCACAATCTGCTTGCCCAGTGAATGGAGGTGGTTGAATGTGTGGAAGACCTCTTCTTGGGTCTTATCTTTGCCCGCGATGAACTGAATGTCGTCGATGAGCCAAATCCCGACGCTGCGCTGAGCGCGCCTGAATTGATCGACGCGGTTATTCTGCAGCGCGTTGACGAACTCCTCGGCAAACTGTTGAGCGCTGACGTACACCAGCGGGAACTTGGGATTTCGACTGAGCACCTCACCGGCGATCGCATGCATCAAATGCGTCTTTCCCAATCCACTTGGTCCGCAGATGAAAAGGGGATTGTATCGGGCGCCAGGTTCGGCGGCAACGGCTTTCGCCCCGGCGTGAGCCATCCGATTGCTCTGGCCGACCACGTAGGATGAAAAGGTGAACTTCTCGTGTGGCCGAAAGGCGCCGGCATCGGCCATAGTGTGCGCTACAAGAACTTGATCGACTTTGGATTCGACGGGCCGCGACCGCGCCTCCCACCCAACTTCGATTCTGATGGGCCTTCCAAGCTCGTCCGCTAGAAATGCCTCAAGGACGCCAAGGCAACGTGCGTTGACCCACTCTTGTACAAACCTTCCCGGAGCGGTGATCGAGACCACGTCGTCCTTGATTGACGCTGGCTTTAGGGGACGAATGAAGCGCTCATACGATGGACCAGAAAATTCAACGCTGGCCCTCTTCGAGACCTGTTTCCAAGCGGTTTGCAGTTGAATCATATCATCGGTGTCGTCGAGCGAATACTGGTCGTCCATAAGTGCCTGCGAAGGGGCCAAGATTGGCCTCGGGGAATGGGATTATACACACGAAGCGGCTCTCCAAACCAATTTCTTGAAGGTAACTTCATGTCATTGATGTACAGAAAACTGGATTGGAGATCCACAGAAAGGCATATAAGATCATTTTTCGCCTTTTTTCATCGATTCTAACATCGGCTCGAACTCAGAATCACTTTCCGATTAACACCTGTCTACGAGTTTGGGTCCCGAATCGAGTAACGTCGACTCTGTGGAATCAATGCGGGTTTTGGGGGTATTGGCCGGGACCGATATCGGGATGCCCTCCCTCATCGCCTGGTGCAACTCCGCCGATGAGGTTATTGCCGCCGACGGTGCGGCAAATCGGTTGATCCGTGCCGGAGTGGTACCCCATGTGATCATCGGTGATCTCGACTCGCTCGATCCGAACTTGAAGAGTGCGGGCCAGACGATCGTTGAAGATCTTGATCAGGAAACGACGGACTGCGACAAACTGCTCGATTTCGTTGCCAATCGCCACCCAAGGACTCCGCTCTTCTTGATTGGGATGGAGGGCGACCGCTTCGACCATGTCCTTTCTAGTCTTCACAGCGTCGTTCGGTCCAACCATCCCATCCACCTTGTGCTGAGGGATGGAATTGGTTTCCTCGTGCGTCCTCATCGGCCTGTATCCTTTGCTACACAACCTGCGCAAATCGTGAGCATCGTGCCGATTCTTCCTTGCCAAGGACTCATGGCGACGGGCCTTCGATGGACGCCCGATCCTCAGATCGCCCCCGGTGGCTCGACGAGCGCCTCCAATGAGGCAACGGACACCCATGCGACGGTCGATCTCGACGACGGGGTGGCCCTGGTGATCGTCCAAGCGAATACCACGCAGCCTGATTGGCGTTTGGCCCATGGTTTTTAGCCTGCCGTGAACCATCTTGGCAGCGGGATCGGTCCGTTGGGTGAACAGCGAATGATTTCGGGCAAACTAGCCGATAAGTTTGCTAGGGTGCGGAGGGCTTCCTCAGTGCCCCGAAACCTTGAAGAAGATTGAGATGCCCGGAGTCATGGACGGGCCGACAATTGGAGGAATGAACCCATGGTTGATGATCAAAGCGTTACCGTTGAATCTGAAACGGAGCCGGCAGTCGAGGAAACACTGACTGAAGCGGTCGTCGAAGAGACACCCGAAACGACGGAAACGGAAGCGATGACTTCCGCTCGTCTTGTGGTCAAGCGCGGTGGCGTGGAGACCACGGATATTTTTGTATTCGGAGATTCTGCGACAATCGGCCGATTCGATCCGACCGTTGGCCCGATCGACGTCGACCTGGGGAATCTGCCGGAGGGCGTCTATGTCTCTCGCAAGCACGC
>JADZBW010000022.1 GCA_020851885.1 Fimbriimonadaceae bacterium
ATTCTACTTATCGTTTATGTACCACTGACTCGAAGTGCTGGAGTCGTTCGGTTTTTGCTTGCTCGGCGTATATTTTGGAACGGCAATCGACGGATCGCCTTTCGAGGGCCCACCCTCGGCAGGCATCGCTTTGGGACCGGTTTGCTTCATGGAACTGCTGGCGGCGGCGGCAATCTGGTCGGCGCTGATTTTAGGTCGATCACCCTGTTCGGCTTGAGGAGGAGGGGTCGTCATCGGCTGTTGCTCTGAATTGCCGCGAGGAGCATAGATAATGCCCACGGCGATCAGCATAATGACCAGAACGGTTCCCAAAACGATTGGTGGCTTACGTCTCTTCATCGATCGATATTCCTAGTGGTATGAGTGCTCAAAACTGTGATGATGGTTCTATGGTAGCAGGAAACGGGCCATTCGGCAGGTCCGCTTGAGTCGTCCGATCATTGCCCTCGACGCCAGACTTGTCGGTGGAACCAACACCGGCGACTCTACTTACTGGTCCGGATTGATCGAGGCGCTTGCCCACGGCGATTGCGGACTCGATTTCCTACTTTTTTCTAACGCCCCCCGGCCGCAGGGAATTCCCAATTGTCGAAACTTTCGCTGGATCGAAGTCCCAAGTCGCAGCAATCGCTGGTGGAGCTACGTCTCGTTTCCCTTGGCCGCCCGGAAAATGGGCGCCAAGGCCATTCACACACAGTACAGTCTGAGCCCACTTGCCGGCTCATGTGGCATCACCACCGTTCATGACGTTTCATTCTTCATTGGGCCGGAATGGTTTCGTCCAAAAGACCGGGTGATTCTGCAGCGAACCGTCCCCGCATCGGTTAAACGAGCCGCGCGCGTAATCGCCGTCTCTCAGACTTGCCAGCGCGAGATCGAACATTTCATTCCCGGCGCCAAGGGCAAGGTGAGAGCCATCTACAACGGACTTCCATCCTGGATCGCTCATGACCCCGCGCCCCAACCCACGCTCGATCGGCTTCAAGTCCAAAAGCCCTTTATCTTGACGGTTGGAACGCGCTGGCCCAGGAAGAACATGTCCCTTGCCGTCGACGCGGCCAAGAAACTCGATGGTATCGACTTGGTCGTTACCGGAAAGCCGGGCTGGGGGAGCCAGCCCGAAGGCTCAAGAGTCCGAGCGGTGGGTTACGTCGCCAATGAGGAGCTTTGCAGCCTCTATTCGGCGGCCTCTCTCTATCTGGCGCCAAGCCGACATGAGGGGTTCGGCATTCCCCTTATCGAAGCTTTCGCATGCGGCTGTCCCGTGCTCTGCAGCACCGGCGGAGCGCTACCCGAAGTCGCTGGCGAAGCGGCAGAGATCGAACCCACATGGGATCCGGAACACTGGGCAGCCACCATCCGCAGACTGCTCGCCGATTCGAGTAAGCTCGAAATTCTGCGGCAGAAGGGCATCGTGCGAGCCAAGCAATTCGATTGGAAGGATTCGGCCCGTCAAACCGTGGAAGTCTATCGGGAAGTTTTGGGTTGATCGATCCTGCACTGCTCTCCATCCTTGCATGTCCAGTATGCCAAGAGCGTCCGGCATTGCGAGTGCAGGGCGAATTCCTGATCTGCACCCTCAAAGGTCACGGATTCCGTATCGTCGATGGGATCCCTCATCTCTTGCCCGAGAATGTGATCGAACCAGACGCACTGAAGGAGCTCTTGCTTGAACAATAATCCGCTCAAGGTCCTCGTCCTCCATGGCCCGAACCTGAACATGACCGGCTTTCGGGAACCCGATGTCTACGGCAAGAAGCCGCTGGAAGAGATCGATGCGGAAATCAAAGCGGCGGCAGAGCGACTTGGCGTGGATGTTCGTATTCTCCAATCAAATGCTGAGGGCACTCTGATCGACACGATCCAGGAACATCGGCGATGGGCCGACGCCATTGTCATCAACCCGGGTGGACTCACCCACTATTCGATCGCGCTGCGCGATGCCTTGGTCAGCGTCCGACTTCCCATCATCGAAGTGCATCTAAGCAACGTCCATGCCCGGGAAGAGTTCCGACGGCACTCGGTTATCGCACCCATTTCGCTGGGCCAGATCGTTGGGTTTGGTGGGTTTGGCTATGTCATGGCGCTGGAAGCAGTTTTGAACGTCGAGCGGGAGGTCGTTTGATGACGAATTTGGAAAGAGTTCGCGAAAAAATGCGCGAGAAAGGGATCTCGGCAATCTTGATGACCGACATGGCGAACATCGCTTGGCTGACCGGCTTTTCGGGTTCCTTCGGATTCGTTCTGCTCTCGCAGGATCAGGCACGATTCCTCACCGACAGCCGCTACACGATTCAGGCGGGCGAGCAGGTGAAAGAGATGCCGGTCGCCTGGTATCAGAGTCCGACGACCAGCGACGATTTCATCGCCTCTCAGATTCACGAGATGGGATTCAAGCAGCTTTGTTTTGAGTCCGCTCACGTGACCTATGCGACATTCGAGCGTTTGCGGGATAAGTTGAGCGGCGTCGAGTTAAAGGGATCGGAAGACATCTTCTCTGCGTTGAGAATGATCAAGACTCCCGATGAGATTGCAAGAGTTCGCTCGGCATGCGGGCTCGCCGACGCCTGTTTCGCCCACGTGAGCCGCCTCATCATGCCGGGAGTGACCGAGTGGGACGTCTCGATGGAGATCGAGTTCTTCATCCGCCGCTCGGGACACGCCCTCGCGTTCGATGTCATCGCGGTCAGTGGCGAGAACAGCGCCCGACCGCATGGCCACGCGACTGAGAAGAAGCTGGAGGTTGGCGACTTCTTGACGCTGGACTTTGGAGCCAAAGTGGATGGCTACTGCTCGGATATCACCCGCACCGTGGTGATTGGCGAGGCGACCGACCGCCATCGAGAAATCTATGGCCAAGTCCTCAAGGCGCAATTGGCTTGCTTGGACGCGATGAAACCGGGAGCGAGGGCTGCCGACATCGACGCTTTGGCAAGGGCTGTTTTCGACGAAATTGGACTGGCCAAGTATTTCGGGCACGGATTGGGCCACGGTCTGGGGTCCCTGGTCCATGATGCGGGACGGATGAACGCCACCAGTCAGGACATCTTGGAGCCCGGTCAAATTTGGACCGTCGAACCGGGCGTTTACCTTCCAGGCTTTGGTGGAGTCCGCATCGAAGACGATGCCGTGATCACGGAAACCGGCATTGAGATTCTCACCCATGCTCCCAAGGGTTTGATGGTGCTGCCAGGTTAGGCGGTAATGCAGCGCAAAAAGCCCGCGACAACCACGTCCGCTCGACTTGTCTTC
>JADZBW010000023.1 GCA_020851885.1 Fimbriimonadaceae bacterium
GGGATAGCCGCCCCACTCCCATTCCGCGCACGAATAGGGGCCCGGCCGCAAGATAAGAAGCAGTTCCAATTCCTGAACAAGGTCCACAAAAGCCGCCAAGTCCAGATTGCCTGAGAAATCCCATTGGCCCTTCTCTTGCTCGTGCTCGTTCCAAAACAGGTAGGCGCAGATCGTGTTCAGCCCCATGGCCTTGGCCTTGAGCAATCGATCTCGCCAGTAGTCGCGAGGCACGCGGTTAAAGTGGATCTCTCCAGATCGGATTTGGAACGGTTTGCCGTCGAGGAGGAATTGGTCGTCTTGAATGATGAAACGGGACATCGGCGAAGAGATTATCGCCGATGTCTAAAGCTCCCGCGAAACGTTCTCCTTACCCGCCGCTCTTGCCGAGCGGATCGCCTTTCTGATAATCGGGATACTTCGGCCTCTGATACTTGCGCGGTGGGTTCTTCTTCAATTGTTCGAGAAGATGGGCGACGGCCGCCTCCAACTGGGGATCGCGCCCTGCCCGCCAAAGGGCTGGGTCTTCCTCGACTTCGATATCGGGCGCAACGCCGTGGTTCTCGACCTCCCATTCGCCATTGAGGCCATAGATCGCCACCTGAGGCGAAGTGTGGAATCCGCCACCCATCAATGGTACGCCTTGGCCAGCGGCAACCAGCCCACCCCAAGTTCGCTTTCCAATCAGCTTGCCTACCTTGCCTGTGCGGAAGAACCAGGGCATCGCATCGCCGCCCGACCCTGCCATCTCGTTGATCAGCATTGCCTTCGGCCCCTCGTTCACGAACATGGGGATTGGGAAGTCCTCATTGTCACGCTGATTGGCATTGCCCAGCACTTTGCGACTCAGGATTTGCACGATGTAGTCGCTAAGTGCGCCGCCCTGATTGAACCGCTCATCGATCAGGACCGAATCTTTGTCCAGTTGGGCGGTGAAATACCGATTGAAAGAAGCAAAGCCGCTTCCGCCGGTGTCCGGAATATAGACGTAGGCGATCTTTCCGCCGGACATTTCCTGCACCTTACGGCGGTTATCTTCAACCCAGGCTCGATTTCGAAGCGCTCCCTCGCTGCCGACGGGAACGACCGTGATTTCGCGTGAGCCCGCGCCATCGGGAGTCGCCCCGACCTTGATGCGCACCTGCTTGTTTGCGGTGTTTTCGAACGCCTCGAAGACGTTCTGTCTATCCGTTAAATCGCGGCCATTCACCGCCAGCAGGTACTCGCCAGCCTTGACGGTCGCGCCCGGTTGGGTCAATGGGGCGCGCAGGTTGGGATTCCAATTCTCACCATTGTAGATTCGCGAGAACCGATACCGGCCATTTTCGATTTTGTAGTCCGCTCCCAGTAACCCGCCTGGCACGTACGTCCCACTTGGCAGATCACCGCCACCGGAGAAGGTGTGGCCGATGCAGACCTCGTTGAGCATGTCCTGCATCATGTAATTGAAGTCCTGCCGACTGGCCAGGTTCTCCAAGTAGGGCTCATAGCGCTGAATCGCCTTGGCGATATCCAAGCCATGGGTGTTCGGATCGTAGAGAAAGTCCCTCTCATTGCGCCATATTTCGAAGAACATCTGGCGCCATTCGGCCCGAGGATCGACCAACGATTGCAGCCCGGAAGGATCCACGGCCCCTTGGCCAGGTTGGAAAGGAGCCATCGTTGGCACAATCTGGATTCCGCCCATTCCCTGCACGAGCGCTTTGTCGCCTTTGGCGTTGATGGTCAGCCCCATCACGCCTTGGCCGATTGGGACAGCCGTCCGGCCTTGAAACGAGAAGCGTACGAGTGTCGATCCAGGTGCGCCAAGTCCAGCGATCGGAGCGCCGCGCAGAATCAGGATCGAACCTGGGGTTGCCGCTACCAATCCCGTGTAACTGGTCGCCGGAAGAGGGAGGGCGAGAATTCGTTGGGAGATTCCATCGAAATCAATCCTGACCGCGGTGTCTGGGGCCGAGGGCGGACCTCCTGGTGCGGCACCCACCTTCTCTTCATCGCTTTCTGGAGAGAGTGGCGAAGAGTCCGTGTTCCGCAAGACGATCACGTAGGCGTTCGAGGTAACCGGGTGGGCCATCGAGCTCATGCCGCCGACCGATATCGATTGGGCAACGTCGGTGCTGGCCAAGAAGTAGATGTAACGTCCGCCACGGTCGAATGCCGCCGATGATGCGTCGCTGAGACCATCGGTGACTTGCGTGATCTTGCCCGATTCCAAACTGTAAACAAATACGGCGGAGATCTTGTTACGGAGCCGCTTCGTGTAAACGATCCACTTGGAATCCGGCGACCAGTTAGGCGACATGTTGTCGCCAAAGAAGTAGTAAGGTTCACGGTCGAATTCCGTGAATTTCTTGGTCTCCAAGTTCAATGTGTAGATGCGCAAACTCTGATCGATGTACATCAGCTTCTTGGAGTCCGGGGACCAGGCGAGGCCGTGGTACCAAGTGGGTTTCTCGCTGAGTTTGTAGCTGACCGGCTGGGATCCGTCCATCTGGTTTGCCACATGAAGCTCGTAGTTGCCACTGGCATCGCTTAGATAAGCGATCTTCTGCCCATCTGGAGACCAAACCGGGCTTCGCTCCGCAACGCCACTGGTTTGAGTGAGGTTGCGTGCATCGCCCTTCTCAACCGGGACCGTGAAGATGTCTCCACGAGCCTCGAAGACCGCACGAACGCCGCTGGGCGAGAGATCGGCTCCATTCACCATGTTGGCAACGCTTTTGTAGGCTGGCCGAACCTCCAGCATGTCGTCCTCGATCTGGATCGACACCTTCTTCTGAGACTTGGAGGCGAGGTCGTAGAGATAGAGGCCCCCAAGACGCTCGAACACAATCGCTCCCGGGCCCGCCGACGCCGATTTAACGTCCAGATCCTCGGGTTTGAGCAACATCGAGACCTTCTTGGACCCCACTCCATAGGAGTACAAAGTGGCGCGACCATTGCGGTTCGAGATGAAGCAAATCTCATTGCCGATCCACATCGGCGAGCGGTCGATCGAGTTGTCGCGAGGCACTTTCTCGATCTTCGAATCGGCAAGGTTTGCAATCCAAATCGGGGTGGTCTGGCCACCCTTCATCTGCTTCCATTCTGCCTGCCACAGATCGTGAGGGGTGTAGGCAATCTTGCGGCCGTCCGGAGAAAAGGAGCCGGCCTGGCCACGGGGGAGCGGCAGGGCTTCGGGCCAGCCACCGGTCACCGGGACGGTGTAGAGCCGATTCTGCCCGTTGCTTTGCTCAAATGGGGAACAGAAGAGGATGGATTTGCCATCGGGCGACCATCCGCGAACTTCATCGGACGCTGGGTGGTAGGTCAGGCGCTTGGGATTCCCACCTTCGACCGAAACGATGAACACATCCTGGTTGCCGTCGTATTCGCCATTGAATGCGATCCACTTGCCGTCGGGTGAGAAAAAGGGATTGGACTCGATACCCGGGCCGAAGGTGATGCGACGGGCGCGGCCACCCTCTCGGGGGACGATCCAGAGGTCAGTCCCGAATTCGAACGCAATTTGGGTCGCACTGAGGGTGGGATTGCGCAAGAGGATCGGCTTGTCGGCGTCGTAGGCATGAGCGCTGGCGGCGGCGATCAATGATAGGGCGAGGATGTGGATACGCATAGACTCCCTTGGACGGATCCGTCCGTCCGTGGGAGTATATCAATTGCACGCTCCAGGGATTAACGTGCGGACAAAAAGTCCCTCTTTGCCCGTTCAGGGAGTAGGTTGAAAGCTAATCGCTTTGTTTCAAGTCTCGGCGTCTGCTTTGCCAATTTCACCTTGAACTCGCCGGAGACACCCACTCCGCAGAACTCCACGCCGTCGCACCACCGGCGCTTGCGGAGACCTGGATCGTTCCTTCGTAGCCGCTGGCGACCGTCACATTGAACGAAACCGTCGAGTAGCCCGCAGGCACCGTCACCTGGGAAGGAATGCTCGAGAATGCGCTGGATGGGCTTCCCGTGATGGAAACATTGGTGTTGCTTCCAACCACATCGTCCATCGTTACGAGATAAGTCGCCGATTGCCCGGCAATCGGGCTGCCTGCCGGCGCAGGACGAGAAACGAACTGAGGCATTGGACCACAGCAAGCGGCCAGACATCCCACAATTGCGAACAAGAGGTACAGAAATCGGGTGTGAATCTTCATATCACACCTACGGTAACGTATTTTGATATCTATGATTTACGTACTTTTTACCAGATGTGACACGCGTAACTGTCCCTCAAGCCTTGCCATAACAACTTCATGGCTCGAGAGAACCTTCAAGGCGCTGCGCTCAAGCCTATCGAGTCGCACCTCATTGACTTTGAACGGCCTCAAGTCGAGCATGTTCAGAAGAACTCTCGATGCGACAACGGATACCAGGGATTCAAAGGGATCGCCGGTCGCGGACTTGACAACCGCGTTCCAGAGATGGACGCGCCCAACCAGGCTGGGCTCTTTGATTTTGGCCTCACTCATGTGAAACAGTTCCGTGAGGAGCGCTTCGGCCTCGGCGAATTGGGCCAAGCCGCAAGCCAGCTGAACTTGGCAGATCTTGACGCTCCACCCTTTGAGGACCTCATCGATGTCCCGAGTGCGTTCGACGAGCTCGTCGAGAACCGGAATCGCCTCGCCATACCTCTTCATGTCGATCAGCGAATTGGCAATGCCTACAAGGTGATCGTCGAGCAACTGCCATTGACCGGTCTGGACGGCGAGTTCCCTTGCGCGATGAAAGGCGACGAGAGCTTCGTCAAAGCGGCATTCGGCCCAAAGCGATCCTCCTAAGTTGTTGTACATCTTGCTCTGCTGATCGGGAGCGGAGGACGCCAGTTCGATCGCTCGCTTGATCGACTGGACCGCCTTGCCCGCGGACCCGGTCTTCGTTTGATAAATCGACAATGCGGAAAAGAGGCGGCCACGAGCAAGTGAAGGCTCCCTGAACTTCTCGAGCGCGCTTTTCACCAAGTCGATGACGGTTTGGCCGCGGTTGCTCTGACTCCAATAGAGCCACGATAGTTCGAGCGAGCTGATGAAGTCGGCTGGATCGGTCCGTGAATCGATCAAGAACTTCATGGCGGCCGCCAACTCGTGCGTAGCGCCGTCCAGCGAGTCGCGATGCCTGGCATGTTCCAGCCCGCGTATCTCGGAAAACGCCTTCCGAAACTTGTCCAAGAGCCAAAGCAGATGTCTCTCTCGAATCGCATCGATTCGGCCCTCTTTGCGGAGCCGCTTCAGAACCCACTCGCGAATGTGGATCTGTACACGGAACTGGGTTGCGCCGTTCTCCTGGAGGACTTCGTCGATCAAAAGCGATTCCTGTATCTCCTCCAGCGGACTTCGCAGTTGGTTCATCGATTGGCCAGTCAAAGCTTGAAGATCGATCCGCGTCCATGAACTCTCAAAGACGCAGACCTGCTCCAGAAGCCGAATCGCTTGAACCGATAGGGTCTTCAATGAGATCTCGACGGAACGATCGAGGCCGGGCAACAGCAAAGACGACGGCTTGGCGAGCATCGAAGCCCGAATTTCGGCCAATGACTCGGAACGAAATCTCTGGGCATGGAGAATAAGCCCCAACGGATGCCCGCCAAGAAAGCGGCAGATCTCGCCGATGTCGCGAAGCTCGCTCAAGTCTGGATTGAATGTTGGCCGTACCCGGTGCAAACCATCGATGAAGAGGGCGCACGAGTCATATTCGGGGACGGAGAATTCATCGCCCGTCACCGACGGTGGAAATGCCAGGTTCTCAAGGGGATAGGTCAGTGCGAGCGGGCTCTTCACCGAAGCCATCGAGGCAATGAGAACTCGGGGACCACTCGATTCCAGAAGGACTTTTAGGATCGCTCGAAGGTGGGGCGTCACCCCTTCTGCAGAATCGAATACCAGCAGATGCTTTCGGCCGGCGAAGTATCTCCGAATCGTCTCGGGCTTGGCCGCGGGTAGGTGGTCGGTCGGAATATCGAGGGAGTCGAACATCCTCACCGCCAATTCCCGAGCGGATCGCGCCCCGCTCA
>JADZBW010000024.1 GCA_020851885.1 Fimbriimonadaceae bacterium
ACTTCGCTCATCGCGTGCTTTTCAATGCAGCAGGTTTTGAGAGTCTCAAAGTCTCCCTTTCCATAAAGCCATCAAAGCAGCCGGAATCTTATACGATTAAGTCCCAGAATGGCCGGATTCAGATTGTGGGATCCGATGCCAATGGCGCGATGTATGGCGCGATGGAATTTGCCGAGCGCCTGCATTATCAAGGCGCGAAGGCATGGCAAACCAAGGCTTCCGGTCACCCTTTCCTGAAGGACCGCGGCCTCAACCTCTTCCTGACTCTGCCCTGGGACTATAAGAAGAACGACACCGATTACGACCCAGCTGCCCTCACCGACCCCAATCGCTGGTGGTTCCAAAACGACGACTATTGGATTACTCTGCTGGACTTGATGGCCAAGAGCCGACTCAATTGGCTGGATATTCATGGTGCGTGGGATATCAGCGTCACCAATGCACCCAACCTCTATGCCTATTTCGTGACGAGCAAAACCTTCCCCAAGGTGGGGGTCTCGGAGGCGATCAAAGCCGCTAACTTAAAGCGCTTGAACTGGGTCATTCAAAAGGCGCACCTTCGGGGGATACGTGTAAGTTTGATGGCCTACGAAGCCAATATGCGGATCCCTCAGAACCCGAATCCAGGCTATGAGGCCTCCGAGGCGAACATCTATGTTTACACGCGTGAAGTCGTAGAGAAGATGATACGACAGTGCCCCAAACTTGACGGTATCGGTTTTCGAATTGGCGAGAGCGGACGCAGCGAATCGTTCTTCAAATGCTATGGCGAGGCGGTCGAGAACTCAGGGCGGGATATCCCTCTGATCACGCGCTCCTGGATCACACGAAAGCAGCGCGTCCTACCCCTTGCCAGGGCCTCAAGGGACTTCACGGTCGAGATCAAGTACAACGGCGAACAGTGGGGCGCGCCCTATATGGCGGCCGGCGGGAGAGTGGCGAACTGGTATAGCTATTCGTTTGAGGATTACCTCTCGGACTCTTCCGTCCCCGAAATGGGGAAATCGGGCAGCGGCAACCCATCCTCAGGGACCGGCACACCCTCCGCAATCAAGATGTGGCCCGGCAATGTCGCGTCGAACGGCAATCATTGGCCCTCACAACCCTACAAGATCGTCTGGCAGGTCCGCGCGAATGGCACCCATCGGATCTTCTCCCACTACAATCCGAACTGGGTTCGGCGGACCATCAAAGAGATGCCGATCGGCACTTCGACGGGTTATACGATCGAAGGGCTGGACGCCTATTATCCCAAGTCGCCGGACTACTACCTAGCCAATCTAAGGAACAAGTGCTTCTCGTGGATCCATCAGCGCGACGAGATGTACTGGATGACCTGGGGAAGGCTTGGTTACGATCCGAGCACGCCTGACTCGGTTTTTGATCGCCGAGCCGCCGAGCTTACGGGTTCGGAAGCCCTCGTGGAGGCGTGGAAGAGCGCTTCCGAACTCGTCTCCAGCGCGTACATGGCCTACGCCCTTGGACCCGATCACCGGGACCATGCCCCCGAACTCGAGTGGGGTGGCGACACGAACAGTTTCATTGCCGGTCAGCCATTCGACAGTCATGCCTTTGTTCCCATCAATGAGGAGATGGCCAATGCTTGGACTGGCGGCGTCGATGGACGACTCGGAAGTTATGAGGTCGGCAACTATTTGGAGACCCAGGCGGCCCGAAGTCTTAGCCTGGCTCAGAGCGCTCGCGGCGTTCCGGTCCCAATGGGACGGGAGATCCTGGCGGCGGTCACCGGGATGTCGCGCTTGGCAACTTACTATGGCCAAAGACTGATCTCGGCGCATTCGATGGCGGCGGTCTCTGCGGCGAATGGGGGAGAGCGGCGCAATGACTCTTGGCCCTTGAATACTTCGCTGGATGAGGCGCAAAAGGCGCACCGAGAATTGGCCGGCAATCCGTGGTACCGGCCATTCACGGAGCGACTGCGGATGCGAACGAACGCCTTCGCATGGAGTCAGGAGACCGCCAAGGTCTCGGCCGAGGCAGAGCGATTGCGATCTTTACCGCTTTCAAAGCCGGACGTTGTGTTTGTGCGAAGCGGGGCGGGCGGTGGCGGACCTGACAAGATGTCGCTGGAGCAGGTTCCTGCCAGAGATGGATTCGCGTTCCACGCCACATCACAACACGCCAAGCAGGCTTGGCTGCTATACAAGCCTTTGCCAAGCTCGACCTTCTTCCACCGCAAACCGATGGTGCGCATGCAGAACGGCTTTGAAGCCTCGATTCCGATCAGGAACTACGGCTATATGGTCGCGGCCGAGTTCAAATCTGGTGAAACGATCTGGCGTTGCCCCGACGTCTTGGAGTCGACGCCCTATCAGATCGTCCCCTCGACGCCCGGTCCGACCCCCCAGATCTACTGTTCCGAGGAAGCGATGGCCTATCTCGACCCCAAGGCCATCGATCCGGACAGATACGGCGCCATCTTGATCGGCACCCGCGCTAGGAATTTCTTCCAGAGGTTCGATAACGCCACCCGCCGAAAACTCCTGGATCCGGTTCAACGCGGGATGAAGATGATCATCCTTCAGGCCGATTTTGCCAAGGACAGGCTCGATTTCCTTCCCAAGCGACTGAACTTCGAGAATCGGGCGATGAACTCCTTCGATCCGGGCAAGCAGCTTGGCTTGCCGGTCGTGGATGCGGCCGGCATCCTATATCAGCGATTCCTGCCGAGCGAGGGTTGGGAGGTTTTTGGAAACGGGGGGTTGGCCCGAATGAAACTCGGGAAGGGCGAAGTCTGGGTGACCAGTGCAATGCTTATGAAGCTGATGCACTACCCAAGCGCGGCGAAGGCGTTCGTCAAGTTGCTGTCGTTGGGCGGCACTCAAAAGCCGACGATCCTGGTCGATAGCTGCAGTGAAGCAGGTTCCTTCACGAGCTCGTGCCACCCAGACCTAATGAATTCCCATGGAATTCCGTTCCTGACCCTCGGGGAAACGATCGCCGAAACGCAGGGAATGAACTCGTTCAAGGTGATCCCGGGGCCAGCTGCTTTCGATGATCTCCTGGGCGGAAGAGGAAAGGAGATTGCAAACGCCTTCCTCAAGAAACAGGTTCAAGAATGGTCTCATCGGCCAAACCCCAAGAG
>JADZBW010000025.1 GCA_020851885.1 Fimbriimonadaceae bacterium
CGGCGCCAGGTCGAATGTCATTTCCGCACAATATGACCCTGCCCTTGGTTTTTTGCGGTTGGATGTGCGTCTCAGTCGCATTGGCAAGCCGGCTGGGAAATCCACTGGAATCAAACCTTGAGGTCGTCGATAGCTTCTTTGCACTCTTTAAGAATTGGGACATCTTGTGGTTTGCGGCCGCCCAGGCCGGTGCGCTGTCCCTGTCGATCTTCGTATCTGGCCGCCGACCTGAGAGCGAGAGTGTAGACTCACCGTAATGCAGATTCACTTCGGCGAAGAACTCCTTCGGGCAGAGTGGTCTGCGGCGGTCGTTTGTCTCGGCACTTTCGACGGCGTGCATCTGGGACACCAGACCGTTATTTCCACGGCGGTCCGGGCGGCAAAATCAAAAGGACTCCCGTGCGTCCTCCTGACGTTTGATCGACACCCGGCCGCCATTCTCGCTCCCGAACGTTGCCCCAAGCAGATCGCCTCGCTTGCGTCGAATCTCGAAGCGTTCGCGAAACTCGGGGTTGCGGCCGCCGTCGTGCTGCCTTTCACACTCGAAAGAAGCCAGACGCCCGCCGAAGCCTTCTTCGAAGAAGTGATTGTACGAAGGGTGCGGGGAACAGAGATTGTCGTGGGCCATGACTTCGCCTTCGGCAAGAACAGGCTAGGCACGCCCGATTGGCTTAAGACCCGGATCGAAACAGACGAGATTCCGCCCTTCGAAATCGACGAATTGCGAGTCAGCAGCAGCGGCATTCGGCGGGCGGTCATGGAAGGGGACGTGGAACAGGCGGGGCGTTGGCTGGGGCGAGCGTTCGATATCGAAGGGATCGTGGTGAGTGGCCAGCGACTAGGTCGGACGCTTGGATTCCCAACGATCAATCTCGCTCGCTCGGTCGATGGGGTCCTGCCCAAAGATGGAATCTACGCGGGCTTGGCAAGGATTGGAACAAATCGCTATGCCGCTGCCATCAGCATTGGGTTCCGCCCCACGGTCCAAGGCAAGAACCGCACTTTGGAAGCCTATTTGATCGACTACCCTGGACGGGAAATCTACGGTGAACCGGTCACCCTCGAGTTTCACCGCAGAGTCAGGGACGAAGCAAAGTTCGAGTCTCTGAGTGAATTGAAGACGCAGATGGCACGAGATGTCGAGTTCACGTCAAACATCGTCCGGCTTGCCTGACGTCATCTATGTTATGAAGAAGCCGATCCTCATCATTGTGGCGATCTTGGTCGTGCTCGTTGGCATTCGAGCCATCCTCTCAATGGGAGGCGCAGACGACAAGACGCTTGTGAAGGCTGCGCTTAAAGAGTCGCTTGAAGCAAGCAAGGAAGGCCGCCCCGGCGGAGTGATGGACAAGATTTCGGACAAGCTGACGGTGAATAAGGAGCAAGTTGCTTCCATGTCTCAAATTGCCAAGTGGATTCGGGACTCCAAACCGGACGTGACAGTAACGCAGCAAGAACCGATCATCTTGGAGGATGAAGCTCGCGTCACTTCACCCGTCACCATCAAAGCCAACTTCCCGGGTGGAGTCGCCTTGGACAAGACGATCGATGGCGTGACCCTGATCTTCGCCAAGGAGAGTTCGATGGACTACTTCATCATCCCCACCAAGAAATGGCGGTTGAAGGAAGTCCTTCTTCCTTCGGATGTGATGGCTCAACTGAGTCCGTATTAGGCATCGGTGGGCCTTTGTACCCATGTTTGCCACGAAGGAAGACTCGCTGCAGTTGCTGAGGTTGGGGCTGGTACAAGAGCCGGCCTTTTCTCAACAACCTTAGGAGGTTCATATGAAGAAACTAATCGGCGCATGCGCCATCGTCCTCGTTTTGTCATTCGGTATTTTGGGTTGCAGCGCACCCAAGGAAGGCGATCCCGCCGCCACGACCACGACGCCCGCAACGGGCACGACTAAACCAAACACGCCTACGACGACACCGGAAGCCCCCGCAACGCCGCCGGCAAACGCACCGGCGACCACCGGCAAGTAACAAGAGAAGCGCCTGCTTCAGATGGGCGGCTTCGATCGAAGCCGCCCAATTTCATTTCTAGACTGAAACCGTTAAGTCCAAAGTGATTTCCAAGTTCAAGGCTTTGGAAATGGGACAACCTGCCTTGGCTTCCGCCGCGGCTTCCTCGACTTTGGCCTTGTCCGCGCCAGTCGCTCTCACCTCGCAAGCCAATTCCGACTTTGTCAGTGTGCCCGCTTCGAGCGTGATCGTCGACTTCGTTGTGATGGATTCTGGCGTGATGCCTCGATCTCCAAGCTTGGCGCTTAGGGCCATCGAGAAGCACCCGGCGTGAGCCGCGGCAACAAGCTCTTCTGGATTGGTTCCCGGGGCATCTTCGAACCGCATTCGAAAGTCGTATTTTGTGTCGCTAAGAGTTCCACTCTGCGTCTTCAGCACTCCATTGCCATCTTTCAGGCCACCGCTCCAAACGGCCGTCGCATTTCTTTGCATCCATCTCCTCCCATCTGATCAAGTTGATCGCCCCATAGATTACTTGGATCGGAGCCCGGCAATCCGGTACCTTAGCGACGCCTATGATTCCCATCGAGACCCTTCGCAAGATGCCCAAGGTCGAACTGCATGTTCACCTCGAAGGATCCATCCGCCCGGAAACCCTGCTGAAGTTGGCTCGTTGGCACGAGATTTCCCTTCCCGCCGACGATTTGCCCGGATTGGAGCGCTGGTACACATTCCGGGACTTTTCTCATTTCGTGGAGGTCTATATCGCCATTTCCCAGTGCATTCGAACACCTGAGGATCTGGAGCTGATCGCAAGGGAGTTTTTGGCTGGCCAAGCTGCCCAGAACATCCTGCACAGTGAGGTCACCTATACGGCGGCAACCATCGAAAAGCATGTTGGAATCCCGTTCGACGAGCAGATATCTGCCCTGAAGAGGGCGATGGATTATGGTCGGGAAGAACTGGGCATCTCGATGTCGCTGATTCTCGATATCGTCCGCGGGCACTCACTGGATCGAGCGGTGCAAATTGCTGAGTGGTGCGTTGAAGCCAAAGAGCAGGGGGTCTGCGCCCTGGGGATTGCGGGCGAAGAGTGGCGTGGAACTGCTGAATATGAGCCTGCATACCGATTGGCCAGAGAATGCGGATTGCCAGTCGTGGCGCATGCTGGGGAAACCTGTGGTCCAGAAGTGATTTGGGATTCCTTGAACGTCGCTCAGGCCGTCCGAATCGGCCATGGCGTGCGGTGTCAGGAGGACCCGGCTTTGGTCGATGAACTGCGGAAGCGACAGGTTCCGCTCGAAGTCTGTCCATCCAGCAACGTTTGTTTGGGCGTTTTCCCCAGCCTGGTCGATCACCCGATCAAGCAACTCCTCGATCAGGGCCTTTATGTGACTTTGAATTCAGATGATCCGCCGATGTTCGGCACGACCCTGACCGACGAGTTTGCCCGGGTTAGTGAAACCTTCAACCTGGATTTCGAAGCATGCCGATCATTCAGCGTTCGTGCGGCGGATGCGGCTTTGGTGGATACGACGCGCAAAGCAGAACTACGGGCCGAGATCGATTCCTGGCAGCCCTGAGGGCTACTTGAATTCTGACCAGAGACGTTCGAATTCGGCGACCAGGCGCTCCATGGCGTCAAACCCACCCTGCCAAAAACGCTTTGAGTTCAAGTCGACCTCCACCGTCGCCATCAGTTCTTCTGGCGACTTCGATCCCGCCAGTCGCAGAAGCGCGATGTACTTGTCCGCGAAAGCGGGTCCTTCATCCTTCGCCCGCTGAAAGAGGGAGAGGACCAAGAGCTCGCCAAAAGAGTAGGCATACACGTAAAACGGAACCGAAATAAAGTGGCTGACGTACCCCCACCAACTCCGATGCTGGTCGCCAAGGGTGACGCTCGACCCAAACATCGCCTGAAGCTCTTCGTGCCAAATTCCGCCAAAATCTTCCGATGTAAGCTCGCCGTCGCTTCGTCGAACCTCGTGGCAACGCCTTTCAAAAGAGAACATGGCCGCCTGTCGAAAGACGGTGGCGAAGATCCCCTCGATTTTGCCTGCATAGAGGGCGAGCTTGTCTTTCAGCGTTGCCGAAGCTACTAGTTTCTCGAAGACCAGCATCTCTCCAAAGGTCGATGCCAGTTCCGCCAAGGGAAGGGTGCCGTGGAAGTTGAAATAGGTCTGGTCGCGGCTCAGTGAGGCATGGACTCCATGCCCGAGTTCATGGGCGAGAGTCATCACGTCGTCGGCTTGATTCAGGTAGCTCTGAAAGACCACGGGGTGGGTATCGGGAGTGTTGTAAGAGCAAAACGCGCCGCCGCGTTTGCCTTTACGCGGCTCCGCATCGATCCAATTGGAATCGAAGAACTCTCGAGCACGCGCTTCCATCTCCGCACTGAAGCTGCCAAAAGCCTCCAGGACGATTGCCTTGGCCTTGTCCCATTCGATCGGCTCTTCGGTATCGAAGAGGGGGGCATAACGATCGATATGCGTGAGTTCGGGCAGACCAAGGATTTCTCGCTTGACCTTGTAGAACCGCTCAACCAGGCGGTAATTGTCCTTGCACATGGCCACCACGAGATCGACCGTATCCTTGCGAAGCTCGTTCGCCATGTGGCGGCTTTCTTCCGGGTATCCAAACTTGCGCAGGCGGTCTCCCACTGCCTTGTCCTGGATCAGATTGTTGTAGGTAAAGACAAGGACTCGCTCCATCTCTTTGAGGCCCGCCGTAAAGGTATCGGCTGCGGCCTGACGCACCTCACGCTCTGGAGAGCGCAGCCGGTTCAGAACATCTTCCTGTGAAATCTCCTCGATTTCGCTCGACCCAGGCATCTGGAACCTGTATACGTGGTTGCTGGTGACCTCTTCGAACAACCGCTCCCAGGCTCGGTTGCCCGTGTTTGCCGTCTCTTCAAGGATGATCTCTTCGGGTTCGGATAGTCGATGCGGGCTGAAGGCGCGGGCCACCTGGATGTAGTGGCGGAAGTTCGCGTTGGCCGGGCTTTGGAGGGCCGTTTGAATGGCCTGTTCGGGTGCGCCTTGCAATTCCAAGTCGAAGAACATCAGCTTCACATTGAGTTCTGTGCCTCTCTCCATCTGCTTCTGCATGAAAGCTCCGATCGCGGGATTGCCGGTGTCGGCAGCGAAGAGCAGGCTGGCAAAGACCATCGGCTTAACGGCTTCCTGGTTCAGCACCTCATACTCGGCGAGGGAAGCGGCGAGGGTCTCCGGAGTCAGGTCGGGGGATTCTATCTTGCCTCGGTACTTGGCAGCAAATGCGTTTGCGGCAGAATGGGCGGCGGCCCAACTTGCCTCGATCGCGGGGTCTTCTGGGCCGGAGTAGAGGGCAGAAAGATCCCAACGGACCTGGGGAGGAGCGGGCACCGCACTGGCAGACATGCCCTTGATTATGGCTTCCCCGTCCTGCGCCAATTTTGCCGGGCCCACAGCCGGCGCAATGAGCCGATTCAACCAGGCTCCGAGGCGATGCCGGATAGTGAGACTTTAGCATCCAAGAATCCATAAACCAGTAGAATAAGTGCGCCATGATTGCCCAGGCCTATTCAGCGACGCTCATTGGGATCGAAGCCCTGCCGATCGTGGTCGAAGTGGATTTCAAGACGATCTCCGAAAATGCCAGCAATTTCCAGATCGTTGGCCTGCCGGACAAAGCCGTTCTGGAGAGCCAGGTTCGAGTGAAATCGGCGATCGATAACACCGATATGCGGTTCCCGCGCTACAAGATCATCTGCAATCTCGCACCCGGGGACATTCGCAAAGAGGGTCCGTTCCTGGACTTGCCAATCGCGGTCTCCATCCTTGCGCTGGACGAACAGATCAACCTCGCCGAGCTAGAGGGGACGCTGATCATCGGCGAATTGGGCCTGGACGGCGCGCTGCGACCCGTCGATGGCGCGGTAAGCGTCGCCTTGATGGCGCACGAAAAAGGATTTCGGCGCCTGATCCTCCCGATTCAAAACGCGGCGGAAGCTGCGGTTGCCGTCGGGGTCGAAGTCTATGGAGTCAGGAGCCTCCGGGAAACGGCAGAACTCCTCAATGGGGCTCCTGGCTATTCGCCTCAGTCCTTC
>JADZBW010000026.1 GCA_020851885.1 Fimbriimonadaceae bacterium
CGGACCTCGAACTTGCCCCACGCCAGTGGCTTCTCAGGAAGATCGGCTTGAACCAAGTACACCGCTCGCACGTGATCGCCGACGACGCCATCGTACACCGTCGGCGGGGGAGGAGAGACTTCTGGAGCCATCGGGCTGAGCGTATCGTCCAGGCTAAACCAAGGCCATTTCTGAATCGCTTCCAACGAGTACCCTCGGAAGACGCCTTTGGGCAGAATGCTCGGATCTTGCCTTTCGAGAGGACTTTGGCGACGCCTGGCCCCGACCAGAGATTCAACGTGCTGAGTCTCGTCACGTTCTTGATCGGTCAGGTAAGTCACGAGGAACTTCAGGTCGGTTGCCGTTTCCGGTCGAGAGGGGGCGCCAGCGGTGATCTCAAATGCGTCTTCCTGCTTTGGAAGCGCGTACATTTCAACGACGAAGGTCATCCGACCGTCCAACGCCGCCGCCGTCGTATTCCATCGGTTCAGCAGTTCGGACTTCGACCACTTCTCTTTGGCATTCAAGTATCCCAGCCAGCGCGAAACCAGGCTGGGTGAGAGCCAGATGATCTGATCCGTGTCGACCTTCTTCTGGCCGTCGAACCACTTCCCCACGGCCACGCGATCTTCGAGGAGCGTTCGGTCGATGCCACGCCTTTGATAGTAAAGTTTTTCACCCCGAGCCATCTCGCTGGAGATTGGCTCCGATGGGAATCGGAGGGGGCGCACACTTGCCAGCAATAATACAAGGGCCAGAGTCATCAATCAGATTGTCGGCAATTGCTTCAAATCCAGTAGCTGGGCCACTCGTTCCTGTGACTTGCCATTCCACCAGGAATCGATGAGAATTGGCGTATATTCGTCGCGCTCTCAAGTAGGATTTGATTTGCCTATGCCTTACGATCTGATTGTTCGCAATGCCCGCATCACGAACTCGACCGAATCCCACTTGGGGGACTTGGCGGTAAAGGACGGGAAAATTGCGGCCATTGGCAGGGTCGATGGCTCCGCGATACATGTGCTCGATGCCGGGCGGCTAACACTCATTCCCGGTTTGATCGATACGCAGGTCCACTTTCGCGAACCTGGGATGGAGCATAAGGAGGACTTGGAATCGGGCACCAGGTCGGCGATTTTAGGTGGGGTTACGACGATCTTCGAAATGCCGAATACAAACCCCACGACAACCTCTTTGGGGGCACTGAACGATAAACTTCGTCGGGCCAAGAACCGAGCCTGGTGCGACTATTCCTTCTTTGTCGGGGCGAGTACCGATAACATCGATCAGCTTGGAACGTTGGAGAATGCGCCGGGGACGCCTGGGATCAAGATCTTCATGGGCAGTTCGACCGGCCCACTCTTGGTCGGGGACGACAACAACCTGCGTCGCGTGCTTGAAAACGGTAGGAGGCGATGTCCGATCCATGCCGAAGACGAGCCTCGGAACCGGGAACGAAAGAATCTGATTAGCGACCATCCCCATGCCCGTGAACACCCGTTCCTCCGAGATGCGGAGAGCGCTCGACTTGCCACCGAGCGGATTTTGACTCTCAGCGAAGAAACGCGACGTCCCGTTCACATCCTGCACGTCTCGACGGCAGATGAGCTTCCGTTGCTGGAGGATGCCAAGCGGCGAGGACTCGGCACTTCATGCGAGGTCACGCCCCAACATCTCTGGTTCCATGCTCCAGACTGCTACAATCGGCTCGGCAGTCTCGCCCAAATGAACCCCCCGATTCGCGATAGCTTCCATCAATCGGGATTGCGCAAGGCGCTTGTGGAAGGTCTTTTCGATGTTTTCGGCAGCGATCATGCCCCGCACACCTTGGAAGAGAAGGCGCAGCCTTATCCGACAAGTCCGAGCGGGATGCCGGGCGTCCAAACGATGCTCAGCGCGTTATTGAGTCTCGTGCACGGCGGCCTGATGTCGCTTCACGATATCGTGCGGATGGCGTGCGAGAACCCGGCCCGCATCTACGGGATCAAGAACAAAGGCTTCCTGGCCGTCGGGATGGATGCGGACTTCGTTCTCGTCGATCCCCAACGGCAAGCGATCTTTGAGCGCAGCATGGTGGTCAGCAAGTGCGGTTGGAGCCCCTATGAGGGCGAGAAACTCACCGGGTGGCCCATCCATGTATTCCTGCGCGGACACCAAACAGTGGCCAACATGCAGGTGATCGACTTACCGCAAGGTCGACCGGTCGAGTTTGACTGGAAGTGATTCGAGGTCGAGTTACGGCCGGACCCCGCGCACGGTATTCTGGATTCGATGCCGAAGCTCATATTGATCCGACATGGACAGTCGATCTGGAACCTAGAGAACCGTTTTACGGGATGGGTCGATGTACCGTTGACCGCCCAAGGGCGAGAAGAAGCCAAGCGCGCCGGAACCAAGCTAACCGGCATCAAGATCGACGTGGCTTATACAAGCGCCTTGCGCCGCGCCCAGAATACGCTCGACATCATCCTCGAGACGATGGGTGAGGACATTCCAGTCATTAGAGACCAGGCACTCAATGAGCGGCACTATGGAGATCTACAAGGCCTGAATAAGGAAGATACGGCCAAGCGATTTGGCGCGGATCAGGTTAAGATCTGGCGTCGGAGCTATGACATTCCGCCACCCAATGGCGAGGCGCTTAAAAACACGGCAGAACGGACGCTTCCCTTCTTCGAGCGGTGCATTCTGGGTGACATCAAGCAGGGAAAGAATGTGCTCGTCGTTGCTCACGGCAACTCGAATCGATCGATCGTCATGCTCTTGGACAATTTATCGAAGGAAGAGGTTTTGGAATTGAACCTGGACACTGGGGTGCCTCTGGTGTATGACCTGACGGTGGATGGGAAGGTCGAAGGAAAGACAGTTCTTTAAGTGTCGTTAGGTCGCAACCTGCGCGGGTTCAAGTCGGTACGACGAATGGTGCATTCAGGTATCGCACGGCTTATGCAATCAACGCATCCGTCTCAGTTTGAGAGCAATTACAACCTAGGGAGTCGCTCAGCGGCGAACTTACCGCTCAAAGTGACCATTGGTAGGCCAGCGCCAGGCTGTACTGAGCCACCGCAATAGTAGAGGTTCTCGAACTCCTCATCGTAATTCCGATGGGGCAGTAGTCCAAACAGCCGATGTCGCTCGTCGATCCCATAGAGCGAACCAAGGTAGTTGCCGTGGGTCTGAGCGAAGTAAAGCGGTGACTGAATGCGCTCAAATACAATATCGTCTTCCGACCAGTACACACCATGAACCTTCAGTTGTTCGAGAATCAGGGACCTGCAACGCGCGACCTCGGTGGGCCAGTCGATGCCCGGTTCCATTCCAGGTGAAGTTACGACCGCGAACAGGTTCGAATGGCCGGAAGGGGCTACGGTCGGATCGACCAAATGGGTCGAGTTGAGATAGACGATCGGTGGATCTGGGAAGCGTCGGTCTCTATAGAGGCGCTCAAAGCCGCGCTCGAATTGGGTCGGGACGAACAACGTATGGTGCTCAAGCCCCTCGATGGGTCGCTTGATCCCCCAATGCAAGGTGAAGTAGCTGAAACTCGGGGCTTCCGTGTGAACCCGCCCAAGCCACTTCGCGGTGGTAAATCGATCTAGATTGGAAATCACCGAATCAAAGGCGTCCAATCGACCTTCAATCTCGATGCCCA
>JADZBW010000027.1 GCA_020851885.1 Fimbriimonadaceae bacterium
ATTGGGTTAGCCGCCGTTTTTCCGGTGTCCTGATGGCAATACGGGTAAACCTCGCGCATGGAGATTATTCTGGCTCTCATACTTGGCTTGGTGGCGGGTGCGATGGGCGGGCTCTTCGGGATCGGCGGCGGCATCCTGATCATCCCCGCCTGCGTGCTGATGTTTGGATTCAACCAACAGCGTGCCCAGGGAACCTCCCTGGTGGCCCTTCTGGCCCCGGTGGGCATCCTGGGTGTCCTGAACTATGCCAAGGCCGGCAACGTCGACTGGAAAGTCGGGGCCTTCATCGCCTGCGGTTTCGTCGGCGGAGCATTCTTCGGTTCAAAGCTCGCCCTTTCCATCGATGAGAACTTGATGCGCAAGCTATTTGCCGCGTTTCTGGCGGTGATCGCCGTCTATATGTTCTTCAAGAAGTAACCAAGCGACTTCAACGTAGATATTCCGGGCCCCCATGGGTAATCTCTCCCTCCCACCATGGACGATTTCATCGACCGCCCAGAACTGACCGGAACCTTGATCTCCATGGAGTTCGGCATGGGCGGACGGATCGGCCAAATGTGGGTGGCAAACCCGAATCTTCCGGACGAAAACGAAGAGTTCCAATTCGTCCTGTCGCCGATTAACATGGGCGACGAAGTCGTGGAAGACTACTTCCCGGGCACAATCCTCCTTGGCGCCAGAACCCACCCGGATGATCCTTGGATCGTCAGCCGCAATGCAAGCGCCAAACAGATCGATGATGAAGAGGACCCCAGCAAGGTCACCTTTGAGTACGAGTTCTCCTTTCTCGAGGAGATCGAAGCCGTCGGCAAGTTCTATGAGGTGTCAGGACTCGTCCCTCAAGTGTGCTGGGATCTCACCCTCACGAACAAAAGCAAGACGACGATCGAGATTGGCGAACTGGCTTTTCCCTTCGCTTTGAACAACCTCTATGAAGGGTATCCCGCCACCGATTCGGGGGTTGGAGACATGTACAAAGACCGGGTCTATGTCCACAAGTTCGTGGGGGGAGCCGCTTCCTACCTGTTTGCCCAACGCTTGAACGCAGAAGCGCCGGGATTGCTCATCTTCCCCGGAAAGGACACGAAGTGGGAGTTCTACAATCACGTTCCCGCCTCCCTGAACACCCCGTTCCGTTGGGAGGGAATTCCTGTCGTCTATATCCATAGCCAAGCCGCGATCGAGCGAGAGGAGTGGAAAGAGTGGTTCAACGAGCATACATCGCTGATCCTCGAACCAGGCGAGTCCCGAACGTACCAAACCAAATTCGTTCCCACCGAGCGAGACCGCTTCGACAGTGTGAACCCGATCCTTGCTGCCTGTGGCCAGCCTGCGGTCCGGCTTCTCCCCGGGGCCGTAGCGCCGGCGGACGTGGGAATCGCCATCGAAGTCACGGGGGCAACGCCAACCCGCTTCTTTTCCAATGACGACGCCGAAATGGAGACGGATGCCGACGAGGAAGGCGGTTTCTGCTTTGTCAAGCCGGAAAAAGCAGGTTTAACGACGATTTCGTTTGAAGACACCGCTGGTCGTGAATCTCATACCCACCTGCTCTTTGTCGAGCCCATCGAGCATTTGATCAAGGCCCGAGCCAAGTGGATTGTGGACAAGCAGGGACGGAATGACCCCAAGTCGAACTTGGACGGAGCGATCGTTCCAACCGACGTCCACACCGGTGAACAATTGACGGCTCCAGATGACTGGATAGGACCGTTCGGTGTGGAGAGTTCCCTTGCCGATGCCCTCTTTCTCGCCCAGAAGAACGGCATCTATCCTAACACCGACGAGATTGCCTTCCTCACGAAGTACATTCGCGAATTTCTACTCGACGACCTCCAAAACCCCGCCGATGGCACGATCGGGAGTTCCTTTGCCGATCACAAATCGGTGGCGATGAATGCTGGCCGGGCCCAGACCTATGCTTTGGCGGCCAACTTCTACGCAGCGATTTCGGAGTTGGAACGACTTGAACTGATTCGGAGCGTCGATGCGGAAAACCGGTGCCTCGATCTCGTGCTGCAGCTGGCCCCCATGCTCCACTGGAATCGAGATCTTTCGGACGCCCCGTTGCTCAGCGAAATCCGCGATCACATCGATCTGCTCTACCGAACCAGCAGTTCGCCAAAAGTCGCCCAAGCCTATCACGGGCTGGCTCAAACAAGCGCCCTCGCGATCCGGCGCGCCTTTCCGTTCGGGAGTAACGGAGGATGGTCGACCAAGGGGTACCGCGAAGTGTACGAGGCGATCGCAGGGACTGGCCAACCGGTTATTCAAGAAGAAGCCATGCGATTGGCTTTCGCTGCCCGCAGCCTAAGTCCCAGTTGGTGGTGGTATGCCAGTGACAAGCGCTTCCTCGATGAAAGTGAAGTACCGCATCCCGGCATGTTGGATAAGGGCGAAATGTGCTTGGGGCCGACCACCGTCCTGAATTCCCTGATGTTCTTTCGGATGCTGGATCGGGATTACACGTTCCTGCCCGATTCATACCTGCGACTCGCTTTTGGCGGCATGCTCGGCATTTGGGCTTTGGTGCGTGCCGATGGTGCGGGCTCCATGGGCTTCTGCCCCGATGCCGCCTCGAAGCAGTTTGGTATCTCGGCCCTTTCCGGAGATCTCGGGGTCGGGCTTTATGCGTACCTTCGCAACGTCGCTAGCTACGTCCTACCCACTCGAAACGCGGGCGTCGTCACGTTTGGCTGCCATTTCGAAATGGAGACGACGGAAGGCAGGGACATCTTCATCGTTCGTCCCTGGGACGGCGTGGGACGGCGAATCGTCGTCAGACAATTGGGACTCGAAGTACGCACGTCCTTCGGTACGCTGAGGGAGCTGAGATTTGATTCCAGAAAGCGTTGGTCCAGGATCCTGCTTCAGAATCCATCGGAAACGGAGCTTACGAGCGAGATTCAGATCAAGGGGCTTTGGGGCAAGGAACTTCAATGTGGAGCGGAAAAGGTGCAAGTTGGTCCGGAGGGAGCTAAACTCACGTTCCGACTGAAACCGAGTGAGACGAGAGAAATCGAGATAATGGTGGTTGAATGAACGATATTCCGATGTGGTGGTTGGTGCTTTCAGCGATTTTCTTCCTCATGAACACCATCCTGTTCTTGGCGATCGCTTTCATGGTCTTCCGCATGGCCCAAGCGATAAACGACCTGAAGCCAAAGGTCGAACAGTTGGTGGAACGGGTCGATGGAGTGACCGAGAAGGTGGACACTTTGGCCACCACGCTGCAAAGCACGGTTCGGAATGTGAGCGAAAAGGCTCAGGGCGTCGCGGGCACCGCGTCGATCATGGCCCAAACGACTTCCAAGGTGTTCGAGCGGTATGCGCCCATCCTTGGCGTCGTGCTCACCGGCATCAAGGTTCTCGGCGCGATCCAGGAGTTCCGAAGCCGCCACGGCCATCGGGAATTGGAGACCGAAGAGTAAGGGTTACCGCCAGCGTCGACGGTCGAGGTCCCATTTGGACCCAATGCAGTTGATTTCGCCAGGACGCTGGGGTACTATTCATCCCTCACCGCGGGATGGAGCAGTCTGGTAGCTCGTCGGGCTCATAACCCGGAGGTCGTAGGTTCGAATCCTACTCCCGCACCCATCTTATCGGATGTTCCGAACTTAGGACTGGGCAGTTCTACGATTGTCGCCAATCGCAGAATAGCCCGGTCTTTTTCATGAATCTCTAAGCTCTCGATAAGGAGTCGCAAGAGGGCTGCCTTCTCATTGTCCTCCGCAGCTTCCCAGATATCCAGCACCTGAGCCCAACTGTCCTGCACCTGCTCCGCCGTAGGACGCAATCTTGTCGCAAGAGAAATTTCAGTGTCGAGTAATGATATCTTTGCGCGTACAGCTCGTTCCTCCGCCTCGGCTAATATGAGTCGCTGTTTTACAGATTGAATTTGCTCACCATCTTCAATAGCGTTCAGAAGATTCCGTTGTCGAGTTCCCAACACTTGAAGCGCCTTCCCAAGCTGGGCTCTTTGCGAGATTAGCGAATCTGGTGGTGTCTCCCAGTCGCGAGATTTTCTAATTGCCTCGTGCATTGATGTATGGTGCGTTACCAAATGGGAAAGAGTCCCAATCACCGTTCGATGCAGAACATCGCAATTTATGCGACCTACAGGGCAATGAGAGATTTTCTTCTTGTCGTGGTAGCACTCGTAGTATCTGACCGCTCCGCCCTTGGCGACACTGTTGGTGTAAGCACAATTGCAATGAGGGCACCGCACAAGACCCCGAAGCAAGTAGTTGTATTCATCGGTGCGTGGTGCGCGGCATTTCTGTCTTGAACCCAACAATTTCTGAGCCTCGTCAAAGACGGATGTTTCAACTACAGGGTCAAATGCTTCCAAATTCTCCCAATCGCCAAACCTCAACTCACCAAGATATATTCGATTCTGGAGCAAAGATTTGACAACGGTTGTTGTCCATTGTCTGTTTGAAACTGACTTCAAAAAATCTCGTACAGCAGCCAGGCTTTGCGTCTGAATGAACAGGTCAAAGGCTATTTTTACGTTCGTCGCGTCGATTTCGTGATGAACAATAATCTTTCGGGAATCAACTCGGTCGTTGAGAGCCTCAGGCTTCAATCCAAATGGGAGGCACCCTACGCAGTAGCCACTTCGAACCATTTCTCGCATCTTCGCCGACGTGTGCTTTCTTACTGAAAAAGCGAACATCTCATCGTTAAAGATGGTGAGCGACTTCATCATATCATCCTCCTGATTAGCGAAGTCCTCTTCGGTACAGTAGACGCGACACTGGGATTCATGAAGTTTGTTTTCGAGAATCGGGAATACCTTTCCGCGTCCTAACCTGCTCATGAAAGTAACCACAACACAGTCAAATTCGCGAGCGCGAGCATCTGCAAGGAGTTGATTGAGCTGCGCCCGCTCAGTCAAGCGACCCGAAATGCCTTCGTCTGAATATATCTTGGTCAGCTCTCC
>JADZBW010000028.1 GCA_020851885.1 Fimbriimonadaceae bacterium
CGACCTCTGACAACAAGGACGCCTGGTTCTGCGGCTATTCGGATGGAGTCGTTGGGATCGGTTGGATTGCCAATGAGGTGACGCGAGAAGGAAAGTCGCCGATTTATCTGCCGATGTCGCGTAGCGTCTTTGGCGGTACGGTCACCGTTCAATTCTGGGCCAAGGTTATGAAGTACGCCCAGAAGCGCTTTGGCAAGCAGATGATGGACCGACCTTCCATGTCTGAGATCTTACGGAATGCTGGTGGCTCGGATAATCTGGGACCCGAAGATACGCCACCCGACGATCCGCCCGTCATCGATCCTGACAGTCCGGCTCCCGGCGCACAGGACCCCGCCCACCTCCCTGGTCAACCGGTTCCCACCGGTTCGGATCCAGGCAAGGATCCCACGAAGCCCGCCAATGGAGATGGCGGCAGTGGCACCACGGGTCAAGAGAAGCCGCCAACGGCAACACCACCCGTGAAACCCCCGGTCAATCCTCCCGTCGATCCTCCTCGCGAGGAACCCATGGTCGAGGTGGAAGTTTGCGCGGAAACCGGAATGCGGGCAAGCATCTATTGTCCGGAAACGGTGACCCGGCGATTTGCTCGTGGGCAACAGCCTCGGCAAAGATGCACGAAGCATGGAGGCCGCCACTAGCCTGCGATGTCTGTAATCCACCAACCGCGCAAACCGGATTTGGATGCGAGGGCATTGCTGTTTCCCGGCGTTCTCTTTGTATTGCTATCGGTCTTGTTCCTGCGCCTGTGGTATTTCCAAGTCGTCAAATCGGTTGAACTTGCGGAACAAGCCACTTTCGTCAATGCGACGAGCACGCCCGAATTGGCGCCTCGGGGCCTCATCTATGATCGCAGCGGAGTCCTCCTTGCCGGAGTTCGGCCGGAGTGGGTCGTCACCGCGATTCCCAAAGTCATGGACGAAAATCCAGACGTCCTGCCCAAGCTCGCGGCCTTGTTAGGCGCGGATCCCAAGAAGCTAAAGAGCAAACTCGAAGCGGGCCGGTGGAAGCCTTGGCTGCCGACACCCATCCATATCGGCGCCAAGACCCAAGTTGCGTCCAATTTGGCGGATCGGGCCGACGAATTTCCCGGCGTGGATGTGCGATCTCAGGCGATGCGTTTCTACCCTGATCCGAAGTCGTTTTCACATGTGATGGGGTACGTCTGGGTTCCTTCGCAAGACGACGTGGATCGCATCAAATCCCAGGGACAAGAACCTGCCGATTATGTCGGCAAGAACGGCATCGAGATGACATTCGAAAAGGACCTCATGGGCAAACCCGGCGAGGTCCGAATGGAATTGGATGCGAAGCGACGGCCGACCAAGGTCATTGGTCGCGATGCGCCCGTACCCGGTGAGCAACTCATTCTGAGTATCGACAAACGCCTTCAACAGGAAGCTATCAAGGCGCTGGGTAATTGGCGAGGGGCCGTCGTTGCGCTCGATCCCACCAATGGCGAAGTCCTGTGTATGGCCAGTACGCCGAGCTTCGATCTTGGACTGTTCAAGAATGGAATCAGCCAAAGCGACTTTGACAGCCTGAAAGACGACCCCGGACAACCGTTTCTCAATCGACCTATCCAGGTCAAATACGCACCAGGTTCGACCTTCAAGCTTGTGACCACGATCGCGGCGATGGAGCAGGGTTACTTCGATCCCAATCGACCCGAATACTGTTCTGGTGGAATCCAACTGGGTAAGAAGTTCATCAAGTGCCTTGGCAACCATGGAAGCATCACATTCCATCGAGCGCTGGCGAAATCTTGCAACGCCTATTTCATGAACCTCGCCCTGAAAAGCAAGCGGGAGGGAATGCTGAAGGCAGCCCAGGATGTCGGAATTTACCAGCGAACGGGCGTGGACCTGCCTTCAGAGCGTCGGGGCGACCTGGCGACCGAGCGCTACATGGAGAAGTACTATCCGAAGTACAGGTGGCCGCTTGGAGATACCGCCAATCTTGGGATTGGGCAAGGGATCTTGGCGGTAACGCCCGTCCAAATGGCGAACCTGATGGCCCTTGTGGCGAACGACGGCACGAGTTTCCGGCCCCACCTGGTTCGTTCGGTTCGTGATCCGCTCCAGCCAAAGAAAATTGAGAACATCGCGGCGGAGCAGCTCCACCATGTAGATGCCCCGATCTCCTTCTGGCAGACGGTCAAGTCGGCGATGGTCGACGTGATCGAGGCCGGTACCGCAGGGTCGGCACGAATTCCAGGAGTTCGCTGGGGTGGTAAGACCGGTTCTGCCGAAGAGAAGAAGGGCAGCAAAACCCACAGTTGGTTTATTGGATTTGCTCCCTATGAGAATCCCAAGATCGCCATCTGCGTCTTTGTCGAGAAGGGTGGGCATGGCGGGACGGTTGCCGCCCCGATCGCCAGAAGAGTGGTCGAGCTCTACTTGGATTCTCTCAAGGAAGCCAAGGCGCCGTTGAACTCGTCTGCTTCCGATTGAACCTTGTCCGCTCGCGAAGCGGCCCCCATGTCTCGCAAGACCTTGACAAGCTGGGCGCTCGCATTCAGCCCCTTTTCGCAAGTCGCAATGGCAGACTCTTTCGTTTGCCCGGCGTAGTC